>NZ_JBSHGQ010000031.1:44375-47970 GCF_053617895.1 Microbacterium sp. NPDC055683
CGGTCCGACGCCGGTCTCGGGTGCGGAGGGCGATGCGGCGGTGACCGGTGCGGAGGTGTCGGCGGGCGCGTACGCGCTCGGCGAGCAGTCGCCCATGGGCTACGCGCTGGTCGACGTCTCCTGCTGGACGGACGACAGCCGCGAGACGGCCGTCGCGGTCGCCGGCATGCAGATCGCCCTCGCGAACGGAGAGAGCGCCTTCTGCGAGCTGACGAACGACGACATCGCCCCGCTGCTCACCCTCGTCAAGCAGGTCGTGAACGACGACGGCGGAGACGCCGTCGACACGGACTGGGTCCTCACGGCCGACGGCCCGACCCCCGTGTCCGGCGTCACCGACGATCCCGCCGTGACCGGCGCCGCGGTGACGGCGGGCGGCTATGCGCTGTCGGAGGCGGGCCCGGGCGGGTACGCCGCCGGCACGTGGAGCTGCGACGGCGGGTCGCTCGACGGCGCCGCCCTGCTGCTCGCCGTGGGCGACGTCGCGGTCTGCACGATCGTCAACGACGATCTGCCCGGCGAGCTCACCCTCGTGAAGGACGTGGTGACCGACGACGGCGGCACGCTCGACGCCTCGGCGTGGACCCTCACGGCGGATGGCCCCGTCCTGGTCAGCGGCGTGACGGGCGACCTCGCGATCACCGACGCGACCGTGCCCGGCGGGGACTACGTCCTCAGCGAGGACGGCCCGTCCGGCTACGCGCCCGGCGTCTGGGTCTGCGACGGCGGCGCGGTCACGGAGGACGGCATCGTGACGGTGCCGAACGGCGGCGACGTGACCTGCACGATCGTGAACGACGACATCGCCCCGCACCTCACGCTGATCAAGGAGGTCGTGAACGACGACGGCGGCACGGCGCTGCCGACGGAGTGGACGCTGGTCGCCGACGGGCCGTCCGACGTCGCGGGACCCACGGGCGATGCATCGGTGACGACCGCGACGGTGCTCGCGGGAGCCTACGCGCTGTCTGAGACGGGGCCCGCGGGATACGAGGCCGGAGAGTGGAGCTGCCAGGGAGGCGCGCTCGACGACGGGGTGCTCGTGCTCGAGGTCGGCGAGGACGCGGTCTGCACGATCGTGAACGACGACATCGCGCCGCACCTGACCCTCGTGAAGGAGGTCGTCAACGACGACGGCGGCGACCTCGGTGCGGTCGACTTCCCGCTCACGGCGTCCGGCCCCGACACGATCTCGGGAGTCTCGGGCGACGAGGCGATCACGGAGGCACCCGTGACAGCGGGCGCATACGACCTGTCCGAGCAGCAGCGTGCCGGCTACACTGCCGGGGCGTGGGCCTGCGACGGCGGCGCCCTCGACGGGACCGCGCTCCTGCTCGGCGTCGGCGACGAGGCCGTCTGCACGATCGTGAACGACGACGATCCCGTCGACCTCGCCCTCACGAAGGACGACGGCGGGGCCACCGCGGCGAACGGCGGCAGCTTCGACTACACGCTCGCGATCGAGAACGTCGGCGAGCGCGCCGTCGACCTCGACGAGCCCGTGACCGTCGTGGACGAGCTGCCGGACGGGATGGTCTTCGTCTCGGGCCCCGACGAGTGCTCTGCCGACGGGCGGGTCGTGACGTGCGACGTCGATCCCGCGCTCCTCGGAGCGGGGGACGCGGTGGAGATCGTGCTCACGGTGGCGTTCCAGGCGGACGCTCCGGCGGGCGACTACGAGAACATCGCGTGGGTCACGACGGAGGACGACCCGGCCCCCGAGGAGCCGAGCTGCCCGAGCGCGTCGAACAACGTCGACTGCGAGCCGACGCCGCTGCAGTTCCCGACGCTGACGCTCGTGAAGGTCGTCGACAACGACGAGGGCGGCGAGGCGGAGGTCTCCGACTTCGTTCTCTCGGCAGACGGCCCCGTCGCGATCTCCGGGACGACGGGCGAGGCGGCCGTGACGGGGGCGGAGGTGCCCGCCGGCTCGTACACGCTCTCCGAGGACGGACCGCAGGGATACGCGGCAGGCACCTGGTCGTGCATCGGGGGCGCTCTCGACGGCGACGTCGTGACGCTCGCGGGCATCCTCGACGTCGTCTGCACCATCGTGAACGCCGATCATCCGGTCGACCTCGCGCTCACGAAGGACGACGGCGGCGCGTCGGCGGAGGCCGGGCAGTCGTTCGAGTACACGATCACCGTGGCGAACATCGGCTCGCGGGATGTCGACGGGGACGATCCCGTGACCGTGACCGACGTGCTGCCGGACGGGATGGTCTTCGTGTCGGGCCCCGAGGGGTGCGCGGCCGACGGGCAGGTCGTGACGTGCGACGTCGACCCCGCGCTCCTGGGAGCGGGGGAGAGCACGCAGCTCGTCCTGACGGTCATGTTCGAGGCGGATGCGCCGGCGGGGGAGTACGTCAACCTCGCCGTCGTCACCACGGAGGACGACCCGGCCCCCGAGGAGCCGACGTGCCCCGAACCGGGTGCGGCCGCCGCGATCGCCGCGGGCGCGCTGGCCGGGAACAACGTGGACTGCGAGCCGACGCCGCTCGTGGCGGGGTCGCTGTCGGCCGAGAAGTCGGTGTGGGAGGAGTCGGACGACGGCTGGGTGGAGTCGGACGGCATCGTCGAGTTCGGCGACACCGTCCGCTATCAGATCCTCCTGGAGGCTGCGGGCGATGCGCCCAGCCGAGACGTCGTGGTCGTGGACGAGCTGCAGGACGGCCTCGTCCCCGCGGGGAAGGCGTCGTGCTCGACGGCGTGCGCGGCGACGCTGGACGAGGGCACGGCGACGCATCGGGTGGAGATCGCCGCGATCGAACCCGGTGAGAGCGTCACGATCGTGTTCGATGCCGTGGTGCCGGACGGGCCGGCGCTGCGTCCCGGGGAGAGGATCGAGGCGTCGTTCGACAATGTCGCGGTCTTCCAGACCCGCAACCAGGGGCCGGCCCCGACGAACGAGGTCACGGTGACCGCGGACGATGAGCGCGACCCCGCCCCGACCGCCCAGCCGACGCCCCCGACGCCGAAGCCCCGGCCCCTCGCCCCCACGGGCGGGGAGCTCGGTCCCCTCGGCCTCGCCGTCGGCGGCGGTCTCCTCCTCGCCGGATGGATGCTCGTCGCCCGCGCCCGCGCGGCGGCACGAACCCGCTGATCCGGCGCACCCGATCCGCGACGGGTCGGAAGCGGCTGCCCCCCCCGAGGCCGCGTCCGACCCGTCGCCGTGCGCGCGGCGGCGAGACGGGGCAAGATGGAGGGCATGACAGAACGCACCAAGCCCGAGTTCGACGCCCCGGAGGGGCCGGCTCCCTCCGAGCTCGTCATCCGCGACATCATCGTGGGCGACGGCGCCGAGGCCAAGCCCGGCGACACCGTGACCGTCCACTACGCCGGCGTGGAGTACGACACCGGCGACGAGTTCGACTCGTCGTGGAACCGCGGCGAGAGCATCCAGTTCCCGCTGCGTGGCCTCATCCAGGGCTGGCAGGACGGCATCCCGGGGATGAAGGTCGGCGGACGCCGCGAGCTCGTCATCCCGCCGCACCTCGCCTACGGGCCCGCAGGCGCCGGGCACTTCCTGAGCGGCAAGTCGCTCATCTTCATCATCGACCTCATCGCCGTCGCCTGACGGCCGTACGGGAAGCGC
>NZ_JBSHGQ010000032.1:0-46501 GCF_053617895.1 Microbacterium sp. NPDC055683
GGGCGGACGCGCGGCGCTGGCCGGTGGGGGCGAGGGTCACTCTGCCTGGGCGACGGCGTCGTCCAGGAGGGCGACGTAGTCCTCGAGCATCCACGGGATGGAGAGCGCGGTGGGCGTCACGGCGCCGCTGAACGCGTCGCCGGAGCCGACCGTCACGACGGCGCCGTTCTGGACGGCGGGGAGCGTGCTCCACAGCTCGTCGGCCTGGAGGGCGGGAAGCAGCTCGTCGCCGCCGTACGTGACGATCACGTCGACGTCGGCGAGCTCGTCGGCGTTCTCCGCGCTGATGTCGGCGTAGAAGTTCGTCGTGCCCTGCGCCACCTCGGGGAGCTCGAAGCCGAGGTCGCCGAGGAACGCCGTGCGCGAGTCGCCCTCGCCGTAGACGGAGATCGTCGAGAGGTCGGCGGCGCTCATGTAGAAGAACGCCGCGGTCTTGCCCTCGAACGACGCGTCGGCCGTCGCGTCGGCGATCTGCTGGTCGAGCGATGCGACGAGCTCCTCGCCCTCCTCCGCGAAGCCGAGGCCCTCGGAGTCGATGCGGATGACGTCGCGCCACGGGGTCAGCCACGCCGCGTCGGGGTACGCGATCGTGGGCGCGATCTCCGAGAGGGTCGCGTACGAGCTGTCGTCGAGACCCGAGTAGCCGGCGAGCACGAGGTCGGGAGCCGTGTCGGCGATGGCCTCGAAGTCGGTGCCGTCGGAGGAGGAGAAGATGACGGGCTCCTCGGCGCCGAGCTCCTCGTACGCCTCGAGCGACCAGTCGTAGAGTCCGAGGCCGTCGCTGCCGTCCATCGACCAGGTCTGGTCGTCGACGCCGACCGGGGCGATGCCGAGCGCGAGGGCGACGTCGTGGTTGCCCCAGCCGATCGTCGCGACGCGCTCGGGTGCGCTCTCGACGGTCGTCTCGCCGAGCGCGTGCTCGACCGTGACGGGGAAGGTGCCGGAGGCGGCCGAGTCGGCGGGGGCCGCGCTCTCGGAGGTCTCGTCGGCGGGGGTGGCGCAGGCCGTGAGGGCGGCGGCTGCGGCGATGGTCGCGGCGAACGCGAGCGCACGCGTGGTGTGCACGGGAGGGCCTTTCTTCCTGAGGCGCGGAGCCTCACGGGCGGGGTATTGAGCTTAGGCTACCCTAAAGCTCCAGCCCGGCCCGACCGCGTGCTCAGTCGGCGGCGCGGCCCAGTGCGAACTCCTCGACGAGGTGCGCCACGACGGTGCGCAGGTCGCCGTCGGCGGCGTCGGCGACCGCGAGCTGGCGGGCGTACCCCGCACCTCCGCGCAGGATGGCTCCCACGCCCGCGAGCTCGCGGGCGCAGTCGAGATCGGCGGCGACGGGGGAGAGGCGCTCCAGCTCCTCCGCGAGATGCGCCGCCACGGGGCGCTGGCGGCCGTCGGCGTCGACGATGATCCGGGCGTCGAGCCCGTACCGCGCCGCACGCCACTTGTTCTCCCGCGCGTACCAGGGCGGGAGCGTCGGAAGCGGCCGGCCGGCGTCGAGGTCGCGGGAGAACGACTCCACGAGCGTCTGCGCGAGCGCGGCGATCGCCGCGAGCTCCGCGGCCGTCGACATGCCGTCGCACACGCGGATCTCGATCGTGCCCCATCGGGGCGCCGGCCGGATGTCCCAGCGCACCTCGGTCTCGTCGGCGAGCACGTCGGCGCGCGCCATCTCGTCCACGTAGCGTTCGAACTCGGACCAGGCGCCGAGCGGCCAGGGGAGGCCGGCCGTGGGCAGCTGCTGGAACACGAGCGCGCGGTTCGACGCGTAGCCCGTGCGCTCGCCGGCCCAGAACGGGCTCGACGCCGACAGCGCCTGGAAGTGCGGCAGGTAGGCCGTGAGGGCGCCGAGAATGGGCATCACCTTCGCGACGTCCTCGATGCCGACGTGCACATGCACGCCCCAGATCATCATGTTGCGCCCCCACCACTGGGTGCGCTCGATGAGGGTGTGGTACCGGGTCTTGTCGGTCACCCGCTGGTCGAACCACTGCGCGAACGGATGGCTGCCCGCGGACAGCAGGTCGACGCCGAGCGGATCGGCGTGCGCACGCACGAGGTCGACCGCGTCGGCGACGTCGCGCATCGCCTCGGCCACGCTCCCGCCGACCCCGCTCGTCACCTCCACGGTGTTCGTCAGCAGCTCGCCCGTCACGGTGAACCGCTCCTCGGCCGTCTCGTCGGCGAGCGCCGCGACGATCTCGGGGCCGGCGCCGACGAGCTGGCCGCTCGCACGGTCTGCCAGCATGAGCTCCCACTCCACGCCCACGGAGGAGCGGGCGGAGGGGGCGAACGCGAGGGTCATGGGCACAGCCTGGCACAGGCGACTCGCGGGTCGACGCGGTTCGCGCCGCGCGGCGTCATCTGGCAGAATGGAGGGTCGGATCACCTGCTCGACCCTCTATCCAGCGGTCGATCCACCCTCAGAGCTTCCGCCGGCGTGCACCCCACGCGCCGGGCGACTGGTTCACTCGCCTTCACCACATCAGGAGAATCGTGGCTGTCAAGATCCGTCTCAAGCGCCTCGGAAAGATCCGCGCGCCCTACTACCGCATCGTCGTCGCCGACTCGCGCACCAAGCGCGACGGTCGCGTGATCGAGGAGATCGGCAAGTACCACCCCACCGAGGAGCCCTCGTTCATCGAGGTCGACTCGGAGCGCGCCCAGCACTGGCTGTCGGTCGGCGCCCAGCCCACCGAGCAGGTGCTCGCCATCCTCAAGATCACGGGCGACTGGGGCCGCTTCAAGGGCGACAAGGACGCTCAGAGCACCCTGAAGACCGCTGACGACAAGGCGGGCTACGAGGCCGACACGACCAAGAAGTCGGTCGTCCGCCCCAAGGCCGAGAAGAAGGCGGAGGAGCCCGCCGAGGCTCCCGCCGCCGACGAGGCCGCCGCCGACGCCGAGTCCGCGGAGTAATCGCCGTGCTGTCCGCCGCGCTCGAGCACGTCGTCAAGGGGATCGTCGATCACCCGGACGACGTGCGGATCGTCGCCTCCTCGTCGTCACGGGGGGACGTGCTGGAAGTGCACGTCCACTCCGACGACCGCGGACGCGTGATCGGGCGCGGCGGACGCACCGCGAAGGCGCTGCGCACGGTCGTGACCGCACTCGCCGACGGCCGCCGCGTGCGCGTCGACGTGGCGGACGACTGATGCCCGTCGACGTCGGCGCCGCCGGGAGCCAGCTCCGGGTCGGGCGCCTCCTCAAGGCGCACGGGCTCAAGGGCGCCCTCAAGCTCGAGCTGTACACCGACGACCCCGACCGCCGCTTCGCGCCAGGTGCCTCGTTCACCCTCCAGGTTCCGGAGGAGTCGCCCTGGCACGGGAAGACCCTCACGGTGCGCGAGTTCCGCTGGATGAACGCGGCACCCGTCGCCTTCTTCGAGGGCGTCGACGACCGCACGCAGGCCGAGAGCCTCGTGCGCGCCATCCTCTGGATCGACGAGGACGAGGCGGCGGACGACGAGCCGGACGCGTGGTACGACCATCGCCTCGTCGGCCTCGACGTCGTCCGCGACGGCGTCTCCGTGGGCCGTGTGGCCCGCGTCGAGCACCTCCCCGCGCAGGACCTCCTCATCGTCGCGGCCGGCGACCGCGAGATCATGGTGCCGTTCGTGTCCGCCATCGTGCCCGAGGTCGATGTCGCGGGAGGACGTGTCGTGGTCACGCCGCCGCAGGGCCTGTTCGAGGACCTCGACGATGCGGCCGACGAGCCCGCTGAGGTGCCCGCAGAGGGCTGATCGCCCTCACGTCCGCCCGCCCCCGCGCGTGAGGTGATCGTCACGGTCGCGAAACCCGGTCGGAAAGGGCGCGGAACGTCGCCCGGCGATCATCGGATCATGCCGACTCGATCCGTGTGCTCCTACTGCGGCGTCGGCTGCGGGATCGTCGTCGAGACGAGCATCGGCGAGGCCGGTGCGCGCGTCGAACGGGTCTCCGGCGACCGCGGCCATCCGACGAACCACGGCCGGCTCTGCACCAAGGGCGCCACGCACGCAGAGCTCATGGCGGCTCCCGGGCGGATGACGACGGCGCACGTGCGCTCGTCCCGCGACGCCGAGCGGGTTCCCGTCCCGCGCGATGCCGCCGTCGCGGATGCCGGTCGGCGGCTGCGTGCGATCGTCGACGAGCACGGCCCCGACGCGGTCGCGCTGTACGTGTCGGGGCAGATGACGATGGAGGCGCAGTACCTCGCGAACAAGCTCGTGAAGGGGTGGATCCGCGGCATCCACATCGAGTCGAACTCGCGGCTGTGCATGGCGTCGGCGGGCACGGGCTACAAGCAGTCCCTGGGAGCCGACGGCCCTCCCGGCTCGTACGAGGACGTCGACGCCGCCGACCTCTTCCTCGTCATCGGCTCGAACACGGCCGACTGCCATCCGATCCTGTTCCTCAGGATGGCCGACCGGCTGAAGACGGGTGCCCGCCTCATCGTCGTCGACCCGCGCCGCACGGCGACGGCCGACCGCGCGGACCTCTTCCTGCAGATCGCGCCGGGCACCGACCTCGCGCTCCTCAACGGCCTGCTCCACCTCCTCGTCGCGGACGGCGCGGTCGACGACGACTTCATCGCCGCGCACACCGAGGGATGGGAGGCCATGGCGCCGCTCCTCGCCGACTACCCGCCCGCCGTCGTCGCGCGGATCACGGGGCTCGCCGAGGACGACATCCGCACGGCGGCGCGCTGGATCGCCGAGGCCGGCGAGTGGATGACGCTGTGGACGATGGGACTCAACCAGTCCACGCACGGGACGTGGAACACGAACGCGATCTGCAACCTCCACCTGGCGACCGGCGCGATCTGCCGGACCGGGAGCGGCCCCTTCTCGCTGACCGGCCAGCCGAACGCCATGGGCGGTCGCGAGATGGGGTACATGGGGCCCGGGCTCCCCGGTCAGCGCGCCGTCTTCAGCGCCGAGGACAGGGCCGCCGTCGAGGACGTGTGGGGCATCGAGCGCGGTGCGATCCGGGCGGAGTCCGGCACGGGCACGATCGACATGTACCGGGACATGGCGGACGGGCGCATCAGGGCGGCCTGGATCATCTGCACCAACCCGGTCGCGTCCGTCGCGAACCGCGACACGGTCATCCGCGCGCTGCAGGAGGCCGAGCTCGTCATCGTGCAGGACGTGTACACGCAGACGGCCACGGCCGCCTATGCCGACATCCTGCTCCCGGCGACCCTGTGGGTGGAGTCGGAGGGCGTCACGGTGAACTCCGACCGCACCCTCACGCTCGTCCCCGGCGTCGCGGACGCGCCGGGCGACGCGCGCCCAGACTGGCAGACCATCTGCGACGTCGCGCAGGCCATGGGCTACGACGAGGGCTTCTCGTTCGCGTCCGCCGAGGAGGTGTTCGACGAGATCCGCCGGTTCTGGAACCCGCAGACGGGATGGGACGTGCGCGGCGTCGACTACGCGCGCCTCCGCCGCGGCCCCGTGCAGTGGCCCGCCCCGCCGTCGGACGGCGACGACCGCCATCCGCTGCGCTACCTCAACGACGGGGTCAGCCAGCACCTGCACGTCGAGCCGGACGGCACCCGGCCCCGCCTCGCGTTCGCGACGCCGTCACGGCGCGCGCAGTTCCTGCCCCGTCCGCACGTCGACCCGTCGGAGATGCCGGACGACGAGCATCCGCTCGTGCTGAACACGGGGCGCCTGCAGCACCAGTGGCACACCATGACGAAGACGGGCCGCATCGCGAAGCTCGGCAGGCTCACCCCCGGGCCGTTCGTCGAGATCCACCCGCGCGATGCGGAGGAGCTGGGCATCGCGGACGGCGACGAGGTCGAGGTGGCCTCGCGGCGCGGGATGTTCCGCTCGGCCGCCGTCGTCACCGACCGCGTGCGGCCGGGCGGGCTCTTCGCGCCGTTCCACTGGAACGACGAGCACGGCGCGCATCTCACGGTGAACGCCGTCACGAGCGACGCCGTGGACGAGGCGTCGCGCCAGCCGGAGTTCAAGATCGCCGCCGTGTCGGTGCGTCGCATCGGCCCTGCCGCGGCGATCCCGGCCTCCCAGCCCGCGGCGATCCCGGCCTCCCAGCCCGCGGGGCTCCCGGCGTTCGCGGTGACGCCTCCCGAGCCGACGCCGGCCGAGCAGCTGTACCTGGCCGGGTTCCTGTCAGGACTCGCCGCGACGCCGCCGCCGAGCGGCATCGTGCCGGTCCTGCCGTCGACGGCCGCCCTGCGCGACGAGGTCCGCGCCTGGTTCGACGGCCTCCTCGCCGGGACCCACTCGCGCGTCGCGGCCATCGCCGCACCGTCCGGCCCCGAGATCACGGTGCTGTGGGCCTCGCAGACCGGCAACGCCGAGGACTTCGCGCACGAGTGCGTCGCCGCCGTGGCGGAACGCGGGCTGCGCGCACGCCTGGTCGGGATGGCGGAGGCCCGCGTCGCCGACCTCGCGCACGTCGAGACGCTGCTCGTCGTCACGTCGACATTCGGGACGGGGGGACCGCCCGACAACGGCTCGGCGTTCTGGGACGAGCTGCGCTCCGACGCCGCGCCGCCGCTGGACGGTCTCCCGTACGCGGTGCTCGCGATGGGCGACTCCAGCTACGACGACTTCTGCGCGCACGGGCGCGGCATCGACCGTCGGCTGCGCGAGCTCGGCGCCGTCGCGCTCGTCGACCGCGTCGACTGCGAGCCGTTCGACGAGGTGCCGGCCGCGCAGTGGCTGCAGCGCGCGCTCGACGTGATCATGGGAGGGGCGATCGCGGAAGCGCCGGCGGGATCGGTCGCGACCGCAGCGGCCGCACCCGCCCCGACGCCGGCCGCGCCGTTCACACGCCGCAACCCGCAGCCCGTCGGGCTCGCCGTCAACACGCTGCTGAGCGGCTCCGGCTCACAGAAGGAGGTCCGCCGGATCGGCTTCGACCTCGCCGACGCGGGCGTCTCGTACGAGGCCGGCGACGCTCTCGGCGTCATGTGCGTCAACGCCCCCGACGTCGTCGCCGACTGGCTCGACGCGGCGGGTCTCGACCCCGCGGCCGTCGTGCACGTCGACGGCCAGGACCAGCTCTTCGAGCACGTGCTGCGGACGCGGTTCGACATCACGCGCATCGGACCGGACCTGCTGGCCTTCATCGCCGAGCGCAACCGCGACCAGGCGCTCGCGGCGCTGCTGCGTCGCGACGGCAGGGCGCGCCTGCAGCAGCACCTGTGGGGCATGCACGCCGCCGACCTGCTGCGCGAGTTCCCCGTGACCGCGGACCCCGAGGAGTGGACAGGGGTGCTCGGCCGCCTCGCGCCGCGGCAGTACTCGATCTCGTCGAGCCCCAAGGAGGGCACCGGACTCGTGGAGCTGACGGTGTCGGTCGTGCGCTTCCGCACCGACGACGACCGTCCGCGGGGCGGCGTGTGCTCGACGTTCCTCGCCGACCGCGCGCACGAGCAGCCCGTGCCGGTGTACCTCCAGCGGTCGGCGCACTTCCGGCCCCCCGCGGACCCGGCCGCCGGGATGATCATGATCGGGCCCGGCACGGGGGTCGCCCCCTTCCGCGGCTTCCTCCACGATCGCCGCGCCGACGGCCACACCGGCCGAAACTGGCTGTTCTTCGGCGAGCAGCACGAGGCCACCGACTTCTACTACCGCGACGAACTCGTCGGCATGCACGAGGACGGCTTCCTCACGCGCCTCGACACCGCGTTCTCCCGGGATCAGCGGCAGAAGGTGTACGTGCAGGACCGCATGCGCGAGCACGGCGCCGAGCTGTGGCGCTGGATCCAGGACGGCGCGAGCGTCTTCGTGTGCGGCGATGCCGAGCGGATGGCGAAGGACGTCGATGCGGCCCTGCGCGAGATCGCGCGCGTGCACGGCGGCCTGTCGGACGATGCCGCGCACGAGTTCACGAAGCAGCTCACGGCCGACCGCCGCTACGCCCGCGACGTCTACTGACTCCGCGTCCGGCGGCCATCCGCCGAGCCGACCCGCGTGCACGCGCGCAGGAGCCCCGGTCCTCGGACCGGGGCTCCTGCGCGCGTCGTCAGATGCGGTGGCGGGCGAGCGATGCGCGCGGCACGGCGTAGACGAGCGCCGTCACCGTGAGGAGGGCCGCGTACAGCGCGATGAAGCCCCAGAACGCCGCCGTGTAGCCGCCGGTGGCGGCCTGCGACGCGTTCAGGACCTGCGGGATGAGGAACCCGCCGTACGCGCCGATCGCCGAGATGAGCCCGAGCGCGGCGGCGGCCTTGCGCTGCGTGCCCACCGAGTGCGCCTCGCCCGCCGTCGCTGCGCCGCGGGCGGCGAAGATGCTGGGGATCATCCGGTAGGTCGCGCCGTTGCCGACGCCCGTCGCGAGGAAGAGCAGCAGGAAGCACCCGAGGAACACCCAGAAGCTGCCGAGCGGGAGCGTGAGGATGAGTGCGAGCGTCGCGACGATCATGAGCGAGAACGCGGCGATGGTCATCCGCGCGCCGCCCAGCCGGTCGGCGAGCTTGCCGCCGTACGGTCGCGCGACCGAGCCGACGAGTGCGCCGAGGAACGCGAGCGTGAGCGAGGTCGCCCCGATCTGGAAGGTCGAGAACGCCGGGAACTGGTCCGCGATGAGCTTCGGGAACACGCTCGCGAAGCCGATGAACGAGCCGAAGGTGCCGATGTAGAGCAGCGCCATGAGCCACAGGTGCGGCTCGCGGAGTGCCGCCGCCGCTCCTGCGACGTCGGCCTTCGCCGTCGACAGGTTGTCCATGTAGCGCCATGCGCCCCAGACGGCGACGAGGATGAGCGGCACCCACATCCACCCTGCGAGCTGGATGTTGAGCGTCCCGACGGCGCCCAGCGTCACGACGACGGGGACGAGCAGCTGCGCGATCGAGGTTCCGATGTTGCCGCCGGCGGCGTTCAGGCCGAGGGCCCAACCCTTCTCTCGCTGCGGGAAGAAGTACGTGATGTTGGCCATCGAGCTCGCGAAGTTCCCGCCGCCGAAGCCGCCGAGCGCCGCGACGAGGAGGAGCACCCCGAAGGGCGTATCGGGGTCCTGCACGACGAACCCGAGGAGGACGGTGGGGATGAGGAGGAGCGCCGCCGAGACGATGGTCCAGTTGCGGCCGCCGAAGCGCGCCACGGCGAAGGTGTACGGGAAGCGCATCGTGGCTCCCACGAGGCTCGGAAGCGAGATCAGCCAGAACTGCTCGCCGCTCGAGAGGGTGAATCCCGCGCCGGGCAGCATGACGACGACGATGCTCCACAGCTGCCAGACGATGAAGCCGAGGAATTCGGCGAAGATCGACCATCCGAGGTTGCGGCGCGCGATGGCGCGCCCCGTGGCCTCCCAGAAGCGGGTGTCCTCCGCGTTCCAGCCGTCGACCCACCGGCCGGGCCGGTGGGTGAGGACGGCCGCCGCGGGGGCGGGGGCGGGGGCGGTGCTCTCGGGCGGGGTGATGTCCGGGGTGGTGCTCTCGGGGGTGGTGCTCGTGGGCGTGGCCATGGCTGCTCCGATGAGAGTGGGGCGGGGTTCGCCTCCGAGGCTACGGACCGGATGTTTCCCCTCCCGCTCCCGCGCGATGACGTCTCGATCACCGTCCGCTCACCCGGGCGCGGACGCCCGGATGACGCCGCCGTCACATCCGCGAAACACGTCGTCGGCTCGTAGACTGGGAGGATGCGCATCGACATCGTCACGATCTTCCCGGCGTTCTTCGATGTGCTCGACGTCTCGCTCATCGGGAAGGCGCGCGAGCGCGGCCTCGTCGACATCCGCGTGCACGATCTGCGCGACGCGGCGCACGACCGGCACCGCACGGTCGACGACACGCCGTACGGCGGCGGCGCGGGGATGGTCATGAAGCCCGAGCCCTGGGGCGAGACCCTCGACGCCGTGCTCGGGGACGACGCCGTCCTCCTCGTGCCCTCGCCCGCCGGCGAGCGCTTCACGCAGCGGATGGCCAGGGAGCTCGCCGAGGAGAGCCAGCTCGTCTTCGCGTGCGGGCGGTACGAGGGGATCGACCAGCGTGTCGTCGACCACTACGCCGCACGCGGACGGGTGCGCCTCGTCAGCCTGGGGGACTACGTCCTGAACGGCGGCGAGGTCGCGGCGATGGCCGTGGTCGAGGCCGTGACGCGGCTCATCCCCGGCGTCGTCGGCAACCCGGAGAGCCTCGTCGAGGAGTCGCACGAGCTCGGGATGCTCGAGTACCCCATCTACACGAAGCCGGCCGTGTGGCGCGGCCTCGAGGTGCCGCCCGTGCTCCTGAGCGGCAATCACGGAGCGGTCGACGCCTGGCGTCGCGAGCAGAGCATCGAGCGGACGCGCCGCGTGCGCCCCGACCTCCTGCCCGAAGGGCTCTAGCTCCCGCCAGAGGGGCTCTCGCTCCCGCCAGAGGGGCTCTCGCTCCCGCCAGAGGGGCTCTCGCTCCTGCCGGAGGTGTCGGCAGCCGGCCAGGATCGCGCGAGGCGCGACACGCGGTCGACGGCGGCCTCGACCTCCTCGAGCGACCCCCCGCGCCGGCCGGCCGCGAGCCCTGCGAGGAAGGCGCTGAGCGGTGCGGCCGGACGGGCGACGCCGTGCGCCACGTCGCGCGCGAGATCCAGGATGAGCGCGACCGAGACGTCCTCCCGTGGGAGCGACAGCTCAGCGCACACCGCCTCCGTCCAGGCGTCGAGCGCCTCGGGCGGGAGCGTCCGCGGGGTGTCATCGGCCATCGTCGTCCTCCTCCGCCGGTCGGTCCGCGCCGAGGCGGGCCCGCTCGAGATCCTCCCAGGTGTCGACGTCGTCCGCCAGCCCCGCCTCGCGGGGCCGGACGACCGCGATGTCGAGGCCGTCGACGACATCGCGGAACCGGGCGCCCGCTCCACCGTCCGGGAGCGCCGCGACGCGACGGCGGAGCGCCGCCGCGTCGTAGAGGCCGAGGAGCCACTGGGGCCTGCCCGCATCGTCCGCGAGGCAGACGCCGTCGACCGGGGGATGGAGGGCGGCGATCCCGCGGAGGGCGGCGACGGCCTCCTCGGCCCGCGGCAGGTCGGCGGCGAGCACGAGCACGTCGCCGTCCGGGACGGCCGCGAGCCCGGCGGCCAGCGCCGCCACGGGACCGCCGTGCGGGGGATGTTCGCGCACCCACGTCGCGGCGGCGTCTGCTGCGCCCTCGCGTGCGGGCCCCACCACGACGAGCGGACGGCACCACGCCGCGGCGGCGAGCGCGCGTGCGAGGAGCGCGCGGCCCCCGACCTCGAAGAGCGCCTTGTCGGCCCCGCCGACGCGCGTCGCCCGCCCTCCCGCGAGGACGATCGCGGCCGTCACGACGCCGGGAGCAGGGCGAGGGCGTCGCGGTAGCGCGCCACGGCGACCGCCGCCACCCGCGGGTCGGCGCCGAGCGGGCGCGTGACGACGTCGGCGCCCGCGTCCGCGACGAGATTCGCGAAGTACCCCGGAGCGAGCACGTAGCTCGCCGCGATCACCCGACGCGCGCCGTCGGCGCGCGCCCGCGCGACGGCCGCGGGGATGCGCGGCTCGGCACCCGCCGCGTAGGCGACCGTGACGGGGCAGGGGAGAAGACGGCGGAGCCGGTCGGCCACGCCTTCGACGTCGGCGACGGCGGCAGGGTTGGTGGATCCCGCCGCGGCGAGCACGACGTGGTCGCCCGGGCGGCGCCCCGCCTCGACGGCTGGCGCCTCGTCGAGCCGCGATTCGAGCACGAGCGCGAGCAGATCGTGCGGCCCGAGGGCGCGGGTGCGGACGACATGCGGATGGGGTGCGACGGCGTCCGCGACGTCGACGTCGGTGTGGAAGCCCGTCGACAGCAGCAGGGGCACGACGACCGCCGGACCGTCCTCGGCGACGGAGGCGACGACATCCGCGACGGTCGGCTCCTCGACGTCGACGAACGCCTGCTCGACGCGCACGCCGGGCAGCTGGGCGCGGATGGCGTCGACGAGGTCGCGCACGACGATACGCCCCTCGTCGAAGCGGGTGCCGTGCGAGCAGGCCACGAGCGTCGTCATTCCGGGTCCTCCACATCGAGACGGTAGCCGCGCTTGACGACCGTCTTGATGGCGTCGGGCAGGCCGAGCGCCTCGCGCAGACGTGCGACGGCCATCTCGACGGCGTGCGAGCTCTGGCTGGAGCGCGGGAGCGCATCCTGCAGCTGTGCGCGGGTGACGACGCCGCCGCGCGCGCGGAACAGCATGTCGAGCACCTCGATGCCGGTGCGCGAGAGCGGCACGAAGCGGCCGTCGACGACGGCGCCGCCCGATCGCAACTCGAAGCGGCCCACCGAGGTGTCGGCGTGCGGCGCTCCGCCCGCCCCGAAGTACGCCACGACCGACCGCACGAGGGAGCCGAGGCGCCCGCGCTCGGCGATGAGCGCGGGCAGACCCGCCTCGGTGAGCGGGCCGGCCGTGATCGGACCGACCGCGGCGAGGAGGAGACGCCCCGCGGCCGCGCGGGACCGGATGTCGTCGAGTGCGTCGGCGCGCGCCGCGGCGGCGACCCACTCGGCGGCGCCCGGTGCGGAGGTGAAGAGCACGGCGTCGATCTCGCCGTCGCCCGCCTGGAGCACGGAGCGCTCGACGACCTGCGGGTCGGGCGGCGGGCCCCATCGGTACACCGTGAGGCTCACGACGTCGGCGCCGTGGCCTCCGAACAGCTCGTCCAGGCCGTCGGCCCCCGAGCCGTGGTGCTGCACGGCGATGCGCTTGCCGGCGACCCCCTGGGTGACGAGGTACTCGCCGAGCTCGGCCGAGGTCTCCGACTCAGCCACCCAATCGGCGACGAACCCGGCCTGCTGGATGGCTCCGCGCGCCTTGGGGCCTCTCGCCACGATCTGCGCGCCCGCGAGGGCTGCCGTCAGCTCGTCGGAGAGGTCGGCCTCGAACGCCGCCTCCATCCATCCTCGGAAGCCGACTCCGGTCGTCGCGACGACGATGTCGGGCGGGTCGGCGATGAGCTCCCGCGTGCGCGCGATGAGCGAGAGGTCGTCGATGTGCGACTCGATCGTGACAGCCGGTGCCTTGCGCACCTGCGCGCCGTGGCGCTCGAGTGCGGCGGCGAGCTCGCCCGCCCGCCGGTCGACGGCGATGACGATGGTGCAGCCGTCGAGTGCGGCGGAGAGGGGAGGTCGTGCGGTCACGTGGTCGTGTCACCTGCCAGCTCGGGGTCGGGGAGGAGGAGTCCGGCGCGGGCGACGTCGCCCACGACGATGACGGCGGGGTTCGAGACGCCGGCCGCGCGGGCATCGGCGACCGCTCGCCCGAGCGTCGTGCGCGTGGTCCGCTGCTGCGGCGTGTGGCCGCTCTCGACGATGGCGACGGGACGGTCGGACGGCACGCCGTGCGCGAGCGCGGCGCTCATGATGCGCTCGAGCGCCGCGACGCCCATGAGGAACACCGTCGTCGAGCCGTCGTCGGCGAGAGCGGCGAGGGTGGCGTCGGTGACGGGCCCCTGGCCGTTCACGATGTGGAGCGCCGCGGCGACTCCCCGGTGCGTGACGGGGATGCCGGCGGCCTGCGGCACCGAGATGGCGCTGGAGGGACCGGGGACGACCTCGACGGGTACGCCGGCGGCGAGGCACGCCGCGACCTCCTCGCCGCCGCGGCCGAAGACGAACGGGTCGCCGCCCTTGAGGCGCACGACGCGACGCCCGGCGAGCGCGTGCTCGACGAGGAGGCGGTTGATCTCCTCCTGCGGCACGGGGTGGTGTCCCGGGGTCTTGCCGACGTCGATGACGAGGACATCCGGGTCGAGCTCGGGGAGGAGCGCTCTCGCGGGGCCGAGGCGGTCGGCGACGACGACGTCGGCCTCGGCGAGCAGGCGCCTGGCGCGCACGGTCATGAGGTCGACGGGGCCGGGCCCGCCGCCGACGAGGTCCACCCGTCCTCTCGCCGTCTCGCGTCCGCGGCGGAGCGGGAGACGCCCTGAGGCGAGCTGGAGGCCGATGGCGTCGCGCACGCGCGCCGTTCGACGCGGATCGACCCCGGCATCCGACACGACGCCGACGACGACGTCGCCGAAGCGCGTGTCCGCCGTGAGCCTCGCCGTGCCGTGGGCGCCATCCGACGCGTTCACGCAGAGGGTGCGCGAGCGCTCGCACGCCGCTGCGACCTCGAGGTCGATACGGGGGTCGCCCGTCGCGGTGTGCACGAGCCACGCGCCCTCGACGTCTGCCCGTCGGAAGGTCCGGGGGAACCAGGCGACGCCGTGGGCGGCGATGAGGGCGCCGACCTCGTCGGAGACCTCGGGCGAGACCACGCGGGGGCGGGCGCCGTCGTCGAGGAGACGGCGCAGGCGCCGGGCGGTCACGGCACCGCCGCCGACGAGCAGCACGTCGCGCCCCTGCAGGGAGACGCCGAGCATCGTCGTCACAGCTCGCCCTCCCATCGGATGAAGACGTCGCCGTCGCTGACGGCCACGGGCCACACGCGCAGGCTCCTCGGGTCCTTGCCCTGCGTGTCGAGGCAGGCGCCCGTGCGGAGATCGAACACCTGCTTGTACAGGGGCGACGCGACGGTGGGGGCGTCCTGACCCTGCTCGGGGTCCTGTCCGGTCTCGACGAATCGCCTGGTGCCGACGATACCGCGTGAGATGACGTTCGCATCGCCGTACGGGTCGTAGTTCGACACGGCGTGGACGGCGCCCGTCGGCAGCAGGAAGAGAGCGATCTGCGTGCCGCCGAGGAGGGCGGCGCGCCCGCGCTCCACCTCCAGATCGGCGACGGCGCAGACGCGCACCCACGTGCGCGCCGCGGCGGTCGGTGCGGCTTCTGCGAGAGTCATCGACGGACCTCCAGCGTCGTGCCCGCGATGAGGACGGAGCCGCTCTCGCGCTCCTCCCTGCTCGCCGGGCGGATCTGCCCGCGCTCCGGCACGAAGGCGAGGGACGGGTCGGGGGTGGTGGGGGCGTTCACGAACGACTGGAAGCGGCGCAGCTTCTCGGGGTCGGCGAGCGTCGCCGCCCACTCGTCCTCGTAGTTCTCGACGTGGGCCGCCATCGCCGCGTCCAGGTCGGCGCAGATGCCGAGGGCGTCGTCGAAGATCACCTCGCGCAGTCCCTCGATGCCGCCCTCCAGCTCGGCGAACCAGGGTGCCGTGCGCTGCAGGCGATCCGCCGTGCGGATGTAGTACATGAAGAACCGGTCGATGGCGGTGATGAGCTCGTCGTCGTCGAGGCCCTCCGCGAGGAGCTCGGCGTGACGCGGGGTGAATCCGCCGTTGCCTCCGACGTACATGTTCCAGCCCGACTCGGTCGCGATGACGCCGACGTCCTTGCCTCGCGCCTCCGCGCACTCCCGTGCGCAGCCGGAGACGCCGAGCTTCAGCTTGTGCGGGGCGCGCAGCCCCCGGTAGCGCAGCTCGAGCGTGACGGCCATCCCGACCGAGTCGAGCACGCCGTACCGGCACCAGGTCGACCCGACGCACGACTTCACGGTGCGCAGGGACTTGCCGTACGCGTGACCGGATTCGAAGCCGGCGTCGATGAGGCGGCCCCAGATCTCCGGCAGCTGCTCGAGCCTCGCCCCGAACATGTCGATGCGCTGGCCGCCCGTGATCTTCGTGTAGAGGCCGTAGTCGCGGGCGATCTCGCCCACGGCGATGAGCCCCTCCGGGGTGACCTCGCCCCCGGCCATGCGCGGCACGACGGAGTACGTGCCGTCCTTCTGCATGTTGGCCATGACGTGGTCGTTGGTGTCCTGCAGCGTCGCGTTCTCGCCATCGAGCACGTGGGCGCCCACGAGCACCGAGAGGATGCTGGCGAGGGCGGGCTTGCAGATGTCGCAGCCGCGCCCCCGGCCGAAGCGGCCGATGACGGCGCTGAACGTGGTCAGCCCCGAGACGCGCACGGCGTCGAACAGCTGGCGCCGCGACAGGTCGAAGTGCTCGCACAGCGCGTTCGACACCGTCTGGCCCATCTTGGCGAGCTCCTGGCCGACGATCTTCTTCACCGTGGTGAGGCAGGACCCGCAGGTCGCGCCCGCCTTCGTGCACGCCTTCACCTCGCCGGCGTCCGTGCAGCCGTCATCCTGCACGGCCGAGCGGATGCGGCCGGCGGTGATGCTCGAGCACGAGCAGATGATCGCCTCGTCGGGAAGCGCCCCGCCCGGAGCCTCGACGCCGCCCTCCGGCAGAAGGAAGGCCACGGGATCCGCGCCGAGCTCCCGGCCGAGGAGCGGGCGGAGCGAGCCGTACGCGGAGGCGTCGCCGACGAGGATGCCGCCGAGGAGGGTCTTGGCGTCATCCGACATGACGAGCTTCTTGTAGACCCCTGCGACGGGGTCGGCGTAGCTCACGTCGAGGGCGCCGGGCGTGCGGGCGAAGGCGTCTCCGAAGCTCGCGACGTCGACGCCGGACAGCTTGAGCTTGGTCGAGTCGTCGAACCCGGGGAACGTCGCGTCGCCCCCGAGGAGGCGCGTCGCCGCCACCTCGGCCATGGTGTAGCCGGGGGCGACGAGGCCGATGCACTGGCCGTCGAAGCTCGCGACCTCGCCGATCGCGAGGACGGCGGGATCGGAGGTGCGGCAGCGATCGTCGATGACGACACCGCCGCGCGGGTGAGACGAGATCCCGGCCTCGCGGGCGAGCTCGTCGCGCGGGCGCACCCCGACCGTGAACACGACGACGTCGGCGGCCACGTAGGAGCCGTCCTGGAACTCGAGGCCCGCGACATGGCCGGTGCGGTCGGGGTCCAGGCGCGTCGTCCGAGACTCCGTCCGCACCTCGATCCCCTTCGACTCGATGAGGCGCCGGAGCGCGTTGCCGCCCGCGAGGTCGAGCTGCGCGGACATGAGCCGGTCGGACGACTGCACGACGGTGCACGTCACATCCAGGCCCTGCAGGGCGCCGGCCGCCTCGAGTCCGAGGAGGCCGCCGCCGATCACCTTGCCGACGAGCGGACGGCCGAGCTGAGCCGACCGTGCGGCGACGAACGCGCGCATGCGCTCGACGTCGTCGATCGTGCGGTAGACGAAGCAGCCGGGGAGCCCCGCGCCGTCGACGGCCACCTTCGCCGCGGAGGAGCCGGTCGCGAGCACGAGCGTGTCGTAGGCGAGCGTCCGGCGGCTGCGCGTCGTGACGGTGCGCGCGCCCCGGTCGATGCGGATGACGGGATCGGCCGCGACGAACTCGACGCGCTCGTCGGCGAGGACGGAGCGGTCGAGCGTCAGCTCGTCGGGGCTGACGCCGGAGAAGAACGAGGTGAGCCCCACCCGGTCGTAGGGGAGCCGGTTCTCCTCGCCGACGACCGTGACGCGCCACGGGTCCCCGGTCCGTGTGAGCAGGCTCTCGACGAAGCGGTGGGCGACCATCCCCGCTCCCACGACGACGAGGCGCTGCGCGGTGTTCTGTGCATCGGTCACGGGTGCTCCTCGGTTCGGCGATCACGGCGGATGTCGTGTCACGAACGTAGGAGCGCGGTGTTTCCGGGCGTCTCGGCGTTCCGTTACCCCGAGCGAACATCTCCCTCACATCGCGCAGTCCGCGATGTGAGGGAGATCGTCAGGACAGGTGGGACCGATCGGTGAGCACGACGGGGCCGTCCGCGGTGATGGCGACCGTGTGCTCGCTGTGCGCACCGCGCGAGCCGTCGACGCTGCGGAGCGTCCATCCGTCGGGGTCCGTGACGAGCTCGTCGGTCGACTGCAGGAACCACGGCTCGATCGCGATCACGAGACCCGGCTTGAGCGGGAAGCCGCGTCCGGCACGGCCGTCGTTCGGCACGTGCGGGTCGCCGTGCATGATGCGCCCCACCCCGTGGCCGCCGAAGTCCGTGTTGATGCCGAGGCCGTCGGCGCGCGCCACGTCGCCGATCGCGGCGGAGATGTCGCCGATGCGGTTGCCCACGACGGCCGCCCGGATGGCCGCATCGAGAGCGCGCTCGGTCGTGTCGATGAGCGCGAGGTCCTCATCGCGCGGCGTGCCGACGACGAACGAGACGGCGGAGTCGGCGACCCACCCATCGACGGAGACCGCGAAGTCGAGCGTGACGAGATCGCCGTCGCGCAGGTCGTAGTCGAAGGGCAGGCCGTGCAGCACGGCGTCGTTGATCGACGTGCAGATGACCTTGCCGAACGGGCTGGCGCCGAACGACGGGTGGTAGTCGATGTAGCAGGACTCGGCCCCGGCGCGGCGGATGAGCTCGTGCGCCCGGCGGTCGATCGCCAGCAGGTTCGTACCGACGCGCGTGTCGTGGCGCAGCGCATGGAGCGTCTCGGCGACGAACGCGCCCGCCGCGCGCATCTGGTCGATCTCGGCCGGTGTGCGCAGTTCGATCATGGAGTGTCCTCTCGCTCGACCTCCTATTCTCCCCGACGGCGGACGCCGGTTCGCCGAACGCGGTCGGCCATGGCAGAATGGTCAGCTGTGCCGTGGTGGGCGCGCCCGTCGGCGCCGCCCGTTTCGCGCTCTGCCGCAGGGGAGCCGAAGGTCCGCATCCGGATCTCACCGCACGAGCGATACCCCTATTTTCAGAGGCGGTCGGCCTGCGGCGGTCGCAGGAAGAGATCCGTCATGAACATTCTCGACGCCGTCGACGCGGCATCGCTGCGCTCGGACGTCCCCGCGTTCGGCCCCGGCGACACCGTCAAGGTCCACGTGAACATCATCGAGGGCAGCCGCTCCCGTATCCAGGTGTTCCAGGGCGTCGTCATCCGCCGCCAGGGCGCGGGTGTCCGCGAGACCTTCACGGTCCGCAAGATCAGCTTCCAGGTGGGCGTCGAGCGCACGTTCCCCGTGCACTCGCCCGTGATCGACCACATCGAGGTCGTCACGCGCGGCGACGTGCGCCGCGCGAAGCTGTACTACCTGCGCGAGCTGCGCGGCAAGAAGGCGAAGATCAAGGAGAAGCGCGAGAAGGCCTGAGTCTCCGCGCGACCCCGCAGACACCCCGTGCCGATCGGCACGGGGTGTCTGCGTCCGTATGAGAACCTGGGACGACGTCGGATCGCCGACGGCGCGGACGCGAAGGACCCCATGACGAGCGACACCCCCACGGCCGAGCAGCCCGCGACCCGACGACGGGGGCTCCTCGTCTTCCTCCGCGACGTCGCGGTGATCGTCGTCGTCGCGCTCGTCGTCTCCTTCCTCATCAAGACGTTCCTCGTGCGGTCGTTCTACATCCCGTCGGGATCGATGGAGGACACCCTCCAGGTCCAGGACCGCATCCTCGTCGACGAGCTCACGCCGCTGTGGACGGGCTACGAGCGCGGCGACGTCGTCGTGTTCCAGGACCCGGGCGGATGGCTGCGCACGCAGCCGCAGGAGGCGCCGCAGTCGCCGTTCATGGAGACCGTCGACGGCGTGCTCACGCTCGTCGGCCTCTCGGCCGGCGACTCCGACGACCATCTCGTCAAGCGCATCATCGGACTCCCGGGCGACCACGTCGTGTGCTGCAACGCGATCGGACAGATCACGATCAACGGGGCCCCCGTCGACGAGCTCGACTACCTCAAGCTGCCGGAGGGCGACACGGCGGCGTCCAACGAGCCGTTCGACGTCGTCGTCCCCGAGGGCTCGCTGTGGGTGATGGGCGACAACCGCGACAACTCGATGGACTCGCGGTTCAACACCGACCAGCCCGGTGACGGCTTCGTGCCGATCGACAACGTCGTCGGGCGCGTGTTCCTCCTGACGTGGCCGTTCGACCGCTTCGGCCTCGTCGACGAGCGCCACGACGTCTTCCGCGGCATCCCCGACCCGGAGGACGGTGAGGCGAGCGCGACCGCCGCCGCGGGCGCGGGCGGATGACCGTCGCGCTCCCCACGGTCGCGCGCGAGCTGGCGCTGCTCGACGGCGCCCCGTACGTCGTCGCGCTCGACGAGGTCGGACGCGGCGCTCTCGCGGGGCCGGTCGCCCTCGGGGCGGCTGTCGTCGACGCCGAGGTCCTCGCGACGGACGTGCCGGACGGGCTGCGCGACTCCAAGCTCGTCGCGGAGCGGCGCCGGCCCGACGTCGCGCTGCGGGCGGGGGCCTGGGTGCGGGCGAACGCGGTCGGATGGGCCACGGCGGGGGAGGTGGACGAGCTCGGCATCATGCGCGCACTCGGACTGGCGGCATCCCGCGCCCTCGCGGCCGTCGCCGAGGCGGGCTGGGCGGCGGGGGAGGGCGTCGTGCTGCTCGACGGCAACCACGACTACATCAGCCCCGTCGCCGGCGCGCTCGACGTGCGCACGGTCGTGAAGGGCGACCGCGACTGCGCGAGCCTCGCCGCGGCATCCGTCATCGCGAAGGTCGCGCGCGACGGCCTCATGACCGAGCTGCACGACGAGCACCCCGCCTACGCCTGGGCCAGCAACAAGGGGTACGCGAGCGTCGAGCACCGCGCGGCCATCCGCGCCCACGGCCTCACCGCGCACCACCGGCGCTCGTGGGCCATCGCCGACGCGCCCGCCCTGTTCTGACGCGGCTCGGCGGGCGCGGGCGAGCGCCTAGGATGGAGGCACCATGGATGACGATGTCTTCGAGGACTACGACCGAGAGCTGGAACTGGCGCTGTTCCGCGAGTACCGCGACGTGGTCTCGCAGTTCCAGTTCGTGATCGAGACCGAGCGCCGGTTCTACCTCGCCAACGAGGTCGACGTCGTCCGACACGACACCGACACCGACTTCTACTTCGAGCTGTCGATGAAGGACGTCTGGGTGTGGGACATCTACCGCTCCGACCGCTTCGTGAAGTCGGTGCGCGTGCTGACGTTCAAGGACGTGAACATCGAGGAGCTCGCGCGCAGCGACTTCTCCATCCCCGAGGACCTCACGCTCGACGGGAAGTAGCCCGTCCTCCCGTCCCCAGGGGCGGATGACGGCGCGTCCTCTCCACCGGCCCGCCGCGGCCGCACTCCGGCCCCGTGCGGGCGGCCAAGCTGGCGGCATGGCACGGAAGGACGACCTCGGGCGCGCGGGCGAGGAGCGCGCGGCGCAGCACCTCGCGGCCATCGGCTACGAGGTGCTCGACAGGAACTGGCGCTGCCACGCGGGCGAGATCGACATCGTCGCGCGTCGCGGAGCCCGCCTCGCGGTCGTCGAGGTGAAGACGCGCACGCGCACGGCCCACGGCCATCCGTTCGAGGCCGTCGACGCGCGCAAGCTGCGTCGGCTGTGGGTGCTCGCGGCCGCCTGGGTGCGCGCGCACCCCGAGCTGGCCTCGGGGTGCGACCTGCGCATCGACGCCGTCGGGATCGTGGGGCCCGACCCCGCGACGGGCGCGCTCGAGCACCTCGAGGACCTGCGATGACCGTCGCGCGCACGTGGGCCGTCGCGCTGACGGGCCTCGCGGGCGAGGTCGTCGAGGTCGAGGCCGACGTCACGGAGCACCAGCCGGAGTTCCGCATCATCGGGCTGCCCGACAAGGCGCTCGGAGAGGCGGTGCGCCGCGTCGCGAACGCGTGCGAGAACAGCGGCCTGGCGCTCCCGTACCGCCGTCTGACGGTGAACCTCTCGCCCGCCGGCCTGCCGAAGCAGGGGACCGGGTTCGACCTCGCCGTCGCGGTCGCGGCGCTCGCGGCCGACGGCCGCCTCGACGCGGCGAGCGTGCGCGGGGTCGTGCATCTCGGCGAGCTGGGGCTCGACGGGCGTGTACGGCCCGTCCCCGGAGTACTGCCCGCGGTCCGCGCCGCCGTGGCGCGCGGGCGGTCGCGCGTGGTGGTGCCCTGGGCGAATCGCGCGGAGGCCGAGCTCGTCGCCGGGGCGGAGGTGCGCGCCGCGGTGTCGCTCGCCGAGGTCGCGCGGTGGCACGGCGCCGAGATCGACGTCGCCGAGGTGACCCCGGTCGCGGCCGCGGTCGCCGCGCCGACCGAGGCGGACGAGGGCGATCTCGCCGACGTGGTGGGGCAGCAGGGCGCCGTCGACGCCCTCGTCGTCGCCGCGGCGGGAGGGCACCATGTGCTGATGTCGGGGCCGCCGGGCGCGGGCAAGACGATGCTGGCGCGGCGCCTCGCGGGCATCCTCCCCCTGCTCGACGACGAGGCCGCGCTCGAGGTCGCCTCCCTCCGCTCCCTCGCGGGCGAACCCGTCACGTCGCTCGACCGCAGACCGCCGTTCGAAGCGCCCCACCACTCCGCGTCGACCGCGGCGCTCGTGGGAGGCGGGTCGCGCACGGTGCGGCCGGGGGCGGTCGCGCGGGCGAGCCGCGGCGTGCTCTTCCTGGACGAGGCGACCGAGGCGTCGTCGTCGATGCTCGACGCGCTGCGTCAGCCGCTCGAGGAGGGGCGCGTCGAGATCCACCGTGCAGGCTTCCTCGCGCGCTTCCCCGCGCGGTTCCAGCTCGTGCTCGCGATGAACCCGTGCCCGTGCGGCGAGTACGGCGTGCGCGGCGGTGCGTGCACCTGCGCGCCGAACGTCATCCGCCGGTACGCGCAGCGGCTCTCCGGCCCGCTGCTCGACCGGATCGACATCGACCTGCGCCTCGAGCGCGTCGCATCGGCGACCGCCGCGGAGGGCGCGACGACATCGGCCGCCGCCCGCGCGGCGGTGTCGGCGGCGCGCGAGCGCACCGCCCGGCGGCTCGCGGGAACGCCGTGGCGCATCAACGCGGAGGTACCCGGCTCCTGGCTGCGCCGCGGTCCCGGCGCGCCCGCGCCGGGATCGGTCCGGGCGCTCGACGCCGCGCTGCAGCGCGGTCTGCTGACTCTCCGCGGTTACGATCGCGTGCTGCGGCTCGCGTGGACGCTCGCCGACCTGGCGGGCGCGGACCGCCCCGACGAGGCCGATGTGGGGCGCGCCCTCTTCCTCCGGAAGGGGATGGCGGCATGATCCTCTCGGAGCGCCGCGTCCGGAGCGCCGCAGCGCGGGTTCAGGGCGCGACCGGCGACGAGCAGCTCGCGCGGCTCATCTGGTCGGTCGTCGTCGAGCCGGGCGACGGCGTCGCGGGTGCCCTCGTCGCGGCCTTCGGCGCCGAGGAGGCGCTGCGGCTCGCGGAGGAGGGACTCGCAGACCCCGCCGTGGTGCGAGCCGGGCTCGACGGCCGCTCGATCGCCGCCGCACGGGCCCGCTGGGAGCCGCGCCTCGACGGCGCGCTCGCGGCCGCGGCGGCAGTGCGCGCAGCGAAGGCGGGACTCGTTCTGCGCACCCCGGGTGACGACGACTGGCCGTCGCAGCTCGACGATCTCGGGCCTCACGCTCCGCTCGCCCTGTGGGTGCGCGGGGAGCCGGACGCGCTCGGCCTGCTCGATGCCGATCGCACGCCGTCGGCGGCGATCGTCGGCGCGCGGGCGGCGACGCCCTACGGGGAGCACGTCGCCGCGGAGCTCGCCGCCGAGCTGGCGGCGGCGGGAGTCGCGATCGTCTCGGGGGCGGCATACGGCATCGACGGCGCGGCGCACCGCGCGGTCCTGGGCGCGGGCGGGCTCACCGTCGCGGTCGTCGCGGGCGGCGCCGACCTCGTCTACCCCGCCGGCCATGCGCGCCTGTTCGCCGAGATCGCGCGGGCGGGCGCCGTGGTCAGCGAGACGCCGCCCGGCGCGACGCCCACGAAATGGCGGTTCCTGCAGCGCAACAGGCTCATCGCCGCGCTCGGGGGAGCGACCGTCGTCGTGGAGGCGGGCGCGCGCAGCGGCACCCTCAACACCGCGGGGCATGCCGCGTCGCTCGGCCGCCCGCTCGGCGCGGTGCCGGGACCCATCACGAGCACGACCTCGTCGGGGTGCCACCGTCTGCTGCGCGAGTTCGACGCGCAGTGCATCACGGGCACGGGCGATGTGCTCGAGATGCTCGGTGCGGGGCCGCGGCCGGGTCCTCGACCGGCCGATCCCTCGCCCGAGGAGGTGCGCGTGCGCGACGCGCTCGCCTCGCGCGGTGCACGCGCCCTCGACGAGATCGTGCGGCGCAGCGGTCTCGCACCGCGCGACGCCCAGGCGGCGCTCGGCCTCCTCGAGCTGGCCGGAACGGTGCGCCGTGCGGAAGGCGGCTGGCTCCTCGCGTGACGCATCCGGGAGCCGCCCGTCGACGGCCGGTCCGCCCGCATCGGCGCTGCGTGTGTGACCCCATCGCGACGCGCACCCTCGAGGTCGACCGTTGCCGCGCGCTCGTCGTCGGCGCGGCGCGGCGCGGGGAGCGGGGGCCCGGCACGCGCCATGATCGGGGCATGGAGCTCGTGCACGCGATCGATGCCTTCGCCCGGCATCTCTCGTCCGTGCGCCGCCTGTCGCCCGCCACGGTGCGTGCCTACCGAGCCGACCTCGCCGATCTCGCGGCGTCGCTTCCCCATCGCGGCGCCGAGCATGCCGGCGTCGAGCGCCCCGATCTCGAGCGCCCCGATCTCGAGCGCCCCGATCTCGAGCGCCCCGATCTCGAGCGGCGCGGCGTCGACATCGCCGACGTCGACCTCGAAGCGCTCCGCGACTGGCTCTGGCGGGCGAGTCAGCGCGGCGACGCCCGCGCGACGATCGCGCGGCGAACCTCCTCCGCACGCGCGTTCTTCCGGTGGGCGCTCGAGAACGAGCTCGTCGCGGCGGACCCGTCGCTCCGGCTGGCGACCCCCAAGCGCATGCGGCCCCTGCCGCGTGTCGCCACGGCGGACGCGCTCTCGGGTCTGCTCGAGCGGATGGCCGGCGCCGCGGCGGACGGGGATCCGGTCGCCCTCCGCGATCATGCCGCTCTCGAGCTGCTCTACGGCGCGGGCATCCGCGTCTCGGAGCTGTGCGGAATGGACGTCGACGATGTCGACCGCGATCGTGGGACGGTGCGCGTGCTCGGCAAGGGCTCCAAGGAGCGCGTCGTGCCGATCGGCGCGCCCGCCCGCGATGCCGTCGCGGCGTACCTCGTCCGCGGACGTCCTGCCCTGGCCGCGCGCGCGGATGCGGCGACCGCCGCGCTGCTCCTCGGTGTGCGCGGCGCGCGGTGGGGGGTCCGCTCGGTCTACGCCCTGGTGGCGCGGGAGGTCGCTCCGCTCATCGGGGCGGAGACCGCGGGACCGCACGCGCTGCGGCACTCCGCCGCGACGCACCTCCTCGACGGGGGCGCAGACCTGCGAGCGGTTCAGGAGATCCTCGGGCACGCGAGCCTCGGCACGACGCAGATCTACACGCACGTGTCCTCCGAGCGCCTGGCCGCGGCCTATCGCCTCGCGCACCCCCGCGCGTGACCCGCCCCTGACGCCGTCCCTCACACGACGCGGCTGCGCGGTAGCCGGGATTCGCCAGTGCGGATGTCGTCTTCGAGCGGTGTTCTGCCCGACATCCGCACTGGCGAACGGCGGGAATGGGCACATCCGCACTGGCGAACAGCGGGGGAGGGCGCGTCACCCGCAGCACGGCAGCAGCACGGCGCGCGGGACGCCGTCGAGCAGGAGGAGCGGGTTGATGTACTCGCCGTGCAGACGCACGCCGAAGTGCACGGCACCTGCCGGCGTGTGCCCGCCCGTCGCAAGGGTGCCCACCTGATCTCCGCGGGCGACGGCGTCGCCCGCGGAGATCAGGGGCTCCACGGGCTCGAGCGTCGTCACGAGGCCGTCGCCGTGGTCGATCGTCAGCAGCGGGCGTCCGGCGACCGACCCCGCGAACGCGACGACGCCCGAGGCGGGCGCGAGGATCGGCCCCGCGTCGGCCGCGAGATCGACGCCGCGGTGACCGGGGCCGTAGCGATGCGGCGGCGCCTCGAAGGGCGCCACGATGCGCACGTCCTGCGACACGGGCCACGACCACTGCTCGGCCGTCTCGATCGCGACCGGCTCCGCAGCACGCGCACGCGCGGCGCCGGGAGAGCCGGCCGCCACGCAGGCGAGCGCGAGGAGGCCGAGGGCGAGGATCGCGGCGAGTCTTCTCATGGGGCCAGGCTCCCGCCGTCCCCGGCATCGCCGGGGCGTTCCGCCGTCGCTGTGGAGAGGACGCGCCGTCCCTCGCGGTCTGTGCACGGCTCGACCCGGCGGCGGCTGGTATGCTGAGCCTGCATCCCGAATCGGGATGACTACGCGCGCCCAGAGCGGATCGTCTCCGACGAGCCGCGGCGCATCTCCCCACGGTCCCTCTCGCGAGGGCGGGAGTGCGCCGGGCGCCAGGCTCGCCGATCAGCCGATCGGCGGAATCAACCGCACGGCGCGCACGCGCCCAGAACCAGGAGACACGACCATGGCAGTCGTCACCATCCGCCAGCTGCTCGACAGCGGCGTCCACTTCGGCCACCAGACCCGCCGGTGGAACCCGAAGGTCAAGCGCTTCATCCTCACGGAGCGCAGCGGCATCCACATCATCGACCTCCAGCAGTCGCTCGGCTACATCGACAAGGCCTACGACTTCGTCAAGGAGACGGTCGCCCGCGGCGGCACCATCCTCTTCGTCGGCACGAAGAAGCAGGCTCAGGAGGTGCTCGCCGAGCAGGCGACGCGCGTCGGCCAGCCCTACGTCAACGAGCGCTGGCTCGGCGGCCTCCTCACCAACTTCTCGACGGTGTCGAAGCGCCTCGCGCGCATGAAGGAGCTCGAGGAGCTCGACTTCACCGACCCCGCCGGCACGGGCTTCACCAAGAAGGAGCTCCTCCTCAAGCGCCGCGAGCTCGACAAGCTCCACAAGTCGCTGGGCGGCATCCGCAACCTCACGAAGACGCCCTCGGCCCTCTGGGTCGTCGACGCCAAGCGCGAGCACCTCGCCATCGACGAGGCCAAGAAGCTCGGCATCCCCGTCATCGGCATCCTCGACACCAACGTCGACCCCGACGACCTCCAGTTCCCGATCCCGGGCAACGACGACGCGATCCGCTCGGTCTCGCTGCTGACGCGCATCATCGCCGACGCCGCGGCCGAGGGCCTGCAGCAGAAGCACAACCCCGAGGGCGACGCCGAGCCGCTCGCCGAGTGGGAGCGCGAGCTGCTCGAGACGCCGGCCGAGGAGACCGAGGCCCCGGCTGCCGAGGCGCCCGCCGCCGACGAGGCACCGGCTGCCGAGGCTCCGGCCGAGGCCGCAGCGGAGTAACGCTCCCGGAGGCGGGCCCCCACAGGGGCCCGCCTCCGCTCTGATCCACCCCGTTCCACCACGAACAAGGAGAGCCAGCACTCATGGCCAACTTCACCATCGCCGACATCAAGGCGCTGCGCGAGCAGCTCGGCACGGGCATGGTCGACACCAAGAAGGCGCTCGAGGAGGCCGACGGCGACGTCGAGAAGGCCGTCGAGATCCTGCGCCTCAAGGGCGCCAAGGGCAACGCCAAGCGCGCCGACCGCGCGACCAGCGAGGGCCTCGTCGTCGCCCGCGAGCAGGGCGGCTCCGCCACGCTCGTCGAGCTCGCATGCGAGACCGACTTCGTCGCGAAGAACGACCGCTTCATCGCGCTCGCCGACAAGGTGGCGGACGCCGCAGCCGCCGTCGGCGCCGACTCGGTCGAGGCGGCCCTGGCCGCCCCCGCCGGCGACCAGACGGTCGAGCAGCTCATCTCGGACGAGGCCGCCATCATCGGCGAGAAGGTCGAGCTCCGTCGCGTGCGCACCCTCTCGGGCGACGCGTTCCAGGTGTACCTGCACCGCACGAGCAAGGACCTGCCCCCGCAGGTCGGCGTCGTCGTCGCGTACTCGGGCGACGACGCGGAGACGGCTCGCAGCATCGCGCAGCACATCTCGTTCGCGAACCCGTCCTACCTCACGCGCGACGAGGTCCCGGCCGAGGACGTCGAGAAGGAGCGCGAGATCGTCACGGAGATCTCGCGCAACGAGGGCAAGCCGGAGGCGGCGCTGCCCAAGATCGTCGAGGGCCGCGTGAACGCGTTCTTCAAGCAGGTCGCACTGCTCGACCAGGACTACGCGAAGGACAACAAGCTGTCCGTCGCCAAGGTCGCTCAGGACGCCGGCATCACCGTGACGGGCTTCGCCCGCTTCAAGGTCGGCGCGTAACGACGTGACACGAGGGGGCTCGGATCCGCGGATCCGAGCCCCCTCGTCGCGCCACGGCACGATGAGCGAGGCGCACAGGGGGCTGCCGCCTGGAACCGGTAGCGTGTATCGGCGACGAGAGGAACGAGTGTGAGCGAAACGACGAAGCGGCGCGTGCTGCTGAAGCTGTCGGGCGAGGCCTTCGGCGGAGGGCAGCTCGGGGTCAACCCCGACGTCGTCAGCCAGATCGCGAAGGAGATCGCCGAGGCGTCGCAGGACGTGGAGATCGCCGTCGTCGTCGGAGGGGGCAACTTCTTCCGCGGCGCCGAGCTCTCCAAGAGCGGGATGGACCGCGCACGCGCCGACTACATGGGCATGCTCGGCACGGTCATGAACGCTCTCGCGCTGCAGGACTTCCTCGAGCAGGCTGGCGCCGCGACGCGCGTGCAGTCGGCCATCGAGATGCGCCAGGTCGCCGAGCCCTACATCCCGCGTCGCGCGGAGCGCCACCTCGAGAAGGGCCGCGTCGTCATCTTCGGCGCCGGCGCCGGGCTGCCCTACTTCTCCACCGACACCGTCGCCGCCCAGCGCGCGCTCGAGGTCGGCGCCACCGAGGTGCTCGTCGCGAAGAACGGCGTCGACGGCGTCTACACGGCCGACCCCCGCCTCGACGCCACGGCGACGAAGCTCGAGCACGTGACGTACTCCGACGCCCTCGTGCGCGGGCTCAAGGTCGTCGACGCGACGGCCTTCAGCCTCTGCATGGACAACGGCATGAACATGCGCGTGTTCGGCATGGAGCCGGGCGGCAACGTCACGGCGGCGCTGCGCGGCGACGCCATCGGCACGCTCGTCACGGCGTGACGCACCGGGGCGCCGCGCCCCTCCCCGTAGACTTGATGCAGCACCACCGACGAATGGAGTCACCGTGATCGCGGACGTTCTTGCCGATGCCACCACCCGGATGGACAGGGCCGTGGAGGCGGCGAAGGAGGACTTCTCCACCGTGCGCACGGGCCGGGCCAACCCCCAGCTGTTCCAGCGGCTCCTCGTCGACTACTACGGCACGCCCACGCCGCTCCAGCAGCTCGCGTCGCTCGCGAACCCCGAGGCGCGCACGCTCATCGTGACGCCCTACGACAAGTCGGCGCTCAAGGCGATCGAGGACGCCATCCGCGAGATGCCGAACCTCGGAGCGAACCCCACGAACGACGGCACCCTCGTGCGCATCACGATGCCCGAGCTGACGCAGGAGCGCCGCAAGGAGTTCGTCAAGCTCGTCCGCACGAAGGGCGAGGACGCGAAGGTCCGCCTCCGCGGCATCCGGCGCCAGATCAAGGACGACCTCGACGCGCTCCGCGACGAGGTCGGCGAGGACGACATCGTCCGCGGCGAGAAGGAGCTGGACGCGCTGACCAAGGCGCACGTCGACAAGATCGACGAGGCGCTCAAGCACAAAGAGGCCGAGCTCCTCGAGGTCTGAGTCCAGGATGACGGACGATCCGGGATCGGAGGACGCGCCCGCGGGCGGACCCCGGCACGAGCAGGGGTCATTCCAGGAGCGTGTGAACGCCGCGCGCGGCGAGTTCGAGAACCAGGTCGCGCATGCGCGTGAGCAGTTCGAGGAGCGCAACGAGCGCATCAAGCAGCGCACGGGCCGCGACCTGCTGTCGGCGATCCTCGTGGGAGTCGCGGCCGGTGCCGTGGTGCTCGTGTCCCTTCTCGTCGCGAAGTGGCTGTTCACGGGCGTGGCGCTGCTCGTCTCGGTGCTCGGCGTGCACGAGCTGTGGCGGGCGTTCCGGGCGGCGGGACGCCGCGTCGACCTTGCTCCGCAGCTCGTCGCCGTCGCACTGCTGCTGGCGTCGGGCGTCGCCGCCGATCTGTGGCTGCACTGGGTCGCCCTGTTCGCCTCGATGGCGTTCATCGTCGTCTGGCGCATGCTCGCCCAGATGGCGGCGCAGGACGGCCGCGCCCCGCGCGAGATCGTCGCCGACGGGCTCGTGGGCGCGTTCATCCCGCTGTACGTGCCGTTCCTCGCGAGCCTCGCGCTCGTCCTGCTCCGCGAGGAGAGGGGCGAGTGGTGGATCCTCGCGTTCCTCGTGGTGGTCGTCGTCTCCGACACGGCCGCATACGCCGCGGGTCTCGCGTTCGGACGCCATCCGATGGCGCCGCGCGTGAGCCCGAAGAAGACCTGGGAGGGCTTCGCGGGTGCCGCGGCGGGGGCCCTCCTCGCCGGAGCGCTGCTCGGGGCGTTCATGCTCGGCATCCCGTGGTGGGCGGGACTCGTCTTCGGCGCGGTCATCCTCCTCACCGCGACAGCGGGCGACCTCGGCGAGTCGCTCATCAAGCGCGACCTCGGCATCAAGGACATGTCGTCGGCCCTCCCGGGCCACGGCGGAGTGCTCGACCGGCTCGACAGCATGCTGCCGTCGGCCGTGGCGGCGCTCGCCCTGCACTTCCTCCTCTCACCCCTGGCGGTACTGTGACCGACTCCTCCGCACCCACCCCGTTCCCGCTCGTGACCGGTCGGCAGAAGGGGTACGAGCGCTCCGCCGTGGACGCGTTCCTCGCCGCGGCCCGCGAGGCCTTCGAGCAGGGCGCGGAGCACGTCGACGCCGAGGTCGTCAGGGCGGCGGCGTTCCCCCTCGTCCGCGGGGGATACGCCGTGATGCCGGTGGATGCCGCGCTCGCGCGCATCGAGGACGCCTTCGCGGCGCGCGAACGGGAGCACGCCATCCGCGAGCAGGGTGCGGCTGCGTGGGTGGATGCGGCACGGCGCGACGCGCAGGACGTCCTCGACCGGCTGCGCAGGCCGGAGGGCGAGCGGTTCGACCGCGTCGGGCTCCTCCGGTTCGGGTACGCGCGTGCAGAGGTCGACCTCGTCGCCGACCGCATCGCGGCGTACCTCGCCGACGGCGCGGCGCTCACGCCTGAGCAGGTGCGCCAGACCGCTTTCCGGATGGCGCGCAACGGCTACCGGGAGGAGCAGGTGGACGCCGTGCTCGACGCCGTCGTGGGGGTCATGCTCGCCGTGCGGTGACGCGGTCGGGCCACGGGCGCATGTCACATTCGCATAACACGCGCTACGATGAGGGCACTGTGACTTCCGGACCCGAGCAGACCCGAGCCCTCACGCGCCGCGAGGCGCGCGCGATCGCGAGCCAGCACGCCGCGCTGCTGCAGACGGCGACGCCGAAGCCCACGAGACGCCGCAGGGCCATGTCGCTGTTCGCGGCACTGTGCGCCTTCGGCCTCCTCGGCGGAACGCTCGTGACCACGGGAGCGTCGATGGCGCAGGCCGAGCAGGAGGCTCCCGTCTCCGCCTTCGCCTCGGCGGCCGACGAGGCGCAGACCTTCATCGCGGCCGCCGATCTCGCCCACGCCGGCAGCCTCGACTTCGGGAGCTACGCGGTCTACGTGAAGCCGACGCCGACTCCCACCCCCACGCCGCAGGTGGCGGAGGCGGGCTCGGGCGACTCCGGCGGGTCCGACTCGGGCGACACGGGCTGGACGGCGCCGTTCGTCGCCCCCGACCCCGGCACGGCGCAGGCGATCGCCTACGACGCCGTCGTCGCGCGCGGATGGGACGACAACGAGTTCGCGTGCCTGGTCGCGCTCTGGAACCGGGAGTCGGGCTGGAACGCCAGCGCGTACAACCCGTCCAGCGGCGCGTACGGGATTCCGCAGGCCCTTCCCGGCGACAAGATGGCCGCCAACGGCGCGGACTGGCAGACGAACCCGGCCACGCAGATCGCGTGGGGGCTCGACTACATCGGCGGGCGCTACGGCACGCCGTGCGGCGCATGGGGGCACTCCGAATCGGTCGGCTGGTACTGACCCGTGCCGCGGTCGAACCGCCGGCGCCGCGACGACGGGCCCGACGCGTCGATCGAGCGCCTCATCGCCGGCTGGCGCCGCACCGAGACGCGGCGGGGCCGCGAATGGTCCGTGCAGCCCATGCCGTCCGGACGCTCGGAGAAGACCTACACGTGCCCCGGCTGCGGCGGCGTCATCGCGACGGGCGTCGCGCACGTCGTCGTCTGGCGGGAGGACGGCGTACTCGGGGCGCGCTCCGATCTCGCCGACCGCCGGCACTGGCACACGCGCTGCTGGCAGCTGTCCTGACCCGACGAGGAGACCCATGGAGATCCGCGGAGCCGCCCTGCTCCCCGCCCGACGCGAGGACGTCGAGCTCACGACGTCAGACGGGCTGACGCTCGTCGGCGAGCTCGCCCTCCCGGAGGCGCGCCCTCCCGTCGCGACGCTCGTGACGCTGCACCCGCTGCCGACGGCGGGCGGGTTCATGGACTCCCACATCATCCGGAAGGCCGCGGCGCGGCTGCCCGCGCTCGCCGATCTCGCGGTCCTCCGCTTCAACACGCGCGGAACGAGCTCGCCGCGGGGCACGAGCGAGGGGGCGTTCGGCGACGGCATCGAGGAGGCGGCGGATGTCGCGGCCGCGATGGACGTCGTCGCGCAGCGCGGGCTGCCTCATCCCTGGCTCGTGGGATGGTCCTTCGGGACCGAGCTCATCCTGAAGCACGGTCGGGCGCACGGCGCGGAGGGGTTCATCCTGCTCTCGCCGCCCCTGCACCGTGCCGGCGACGACGACCTGCGGGCCTGGCAGGGCGACGAGCGGCCCCTCGTGGCGCTCATCCCCGAGTTCGACGACTATCTGCGGCCGGCCGAGGCCGCCGAGCGGTTCGCGTCCGTCCCGCACATCCGCCTCGTCGACGTCGAGGGCGGAAAGCACCTCTGGGTGGGGGAGAAGCAGACCGCGCGCGTCCTCTCCGAGATCGTCGCCGCCGTGAACCCCTCGGCGCTCCCGCTCCCGACCGAGTGGCCGCCCGCCTGATCAGCGGGCGTTCATCCGCGGGATGAGCACCTGCCGGTAGATGATGAGGATGCTCGCGGCGACCGGGATGGCGATGAGCGCGCCGAGCAGGCCGAGGAGCGCTCCGCCCGCGAGCGCGGCGACGACGACGACGCCGCCCGGCACCGAGACCGCACGGCTCATGATGCGCGGCGACAGCACGTACGCCTCGATCTGCATGTAGACGAGGTAGTACACGGCCGCGATGATCGCCGTCGTGGGCGACCCGAGCCCGGGGATGAGGCACGTCAGCGCGATCACGGTCGAGCCCGAGATGGTGCCGACGAGCGGGATCATGGACCCCAGGAAGGCGACGACGGCGAGGACGGCGGGGTAGGGCGCGTCGATGATCGTCAGGAACACGGCGCTCAGCACGCCGTTGATCGCGGCGAGGGTGATCTGCCCCATGACGTAGTAGCCGACGGAGTCCGTGATCTGCTCGGCGATGTTCGTGAAGCCGGTGCGCTTGGACGCGGGCACGACGCGGTACAGCGCAGACTTGAGCGACGGGGTGGACGCGGTGAGGTAGATCGTGAGCACGAGCACGATGAAGGCCCCGAACAGGCCCTGCGCCACGCTCAGCGTCAGGCCGACGACGCCCTCGCTGATGGTGTCGATGTTGTCCGTCAGCCATCCGTTGACGAAGTCCAGCACGTCGTCGATCTGCAGCGTGGGGAAGGTCGCGAGCGACCACTCGCGGATGTCGTCGATGAACGTCCCGCGGTTGACGATGTAGGTGATCTGCCGGACGAGCTGGCCGATCTGCTCGACGAGCACGGGAACGATGATGAGCACGATGCCCGTGACGAGGCCGAGCACGGCGAGGATGGCGATCGTCACGGCGAGCCAGCGAGCCAGGCCGCGGCGCTCCAGCCACGACACGACGGGATCCAGGCCGAGCGAGATGAACAGCGCGGTGCCGACGTACAGCAGGATGGTCGACAGCGACTGCAGGCCCTGGATGAGCATGATGCCCAGGCCGACGCCCAGCGTCGCCACGAGAGCGAGCCGGAACGGGTTGTGGATCTTCATGCAGCCCCTTCTCATCCGCGCGGATCTGCGTCGCGCGACCTCCCGACAGGATAGGGCGAACGCCGTGACGTGCCCGCCACGACGTGCTGGCGGGCGGTTTCCAGGTCGATTCGCTAACGTGGGGCCGTCGTGTTGTCGAGACCCGTCGCGCCCTGGCGCGGGTCGGCGAGGAGTCATTTCGTGCGTTTCGTCTGGGCTGTGCTGGCTTTCGTGCTCGCGGCGGCGGCGTTCGGCGCCGGCCTCGCGCAGCGCACCGTGTTCCTGGGACCCGAGAGCGCGGAGGCCTCGGTCTCGGTCGCGGAGGAGCGCAGCTATCTCGTGATCGACGCCGACGCGTTCGCCCTCATGCCCGGGACGCAGACGCTCACCGTGTCGGGGGAGGGGCAGATCTACACGGCGATCGGGCGCACGGCCGACATCGAGGCCTGGTTGTCGGACCAGTCCTACAACCGCGTGAGCGCAGGCGAGGGCGACACCCTCGTCACGACGGAGGTCGCGCCGACGGCGGAGGCGAACGACGGCACGGCCGGCCGGAACCCCGCGGGCAGCGACCTCTGGATCGAGGAGCAGACGGCCGACGCCCAGCTCGTGCGCCAGGAGCAGCTCCCCGAGGGGATGAGCATGCTCGTCGCGTCGGACGGGTCGGCCCCTGCGCCGTCGACCGTGTCGATCGTGTGGCCGCTCGACCAGAAGACGCCCTGGTTCGGACCTCTCATGGTGCTCGGCGGCGTGCTGCTGGCCGCGGGCATCGTGCTCTACGTGCTCGCCGTGCGCCACACGCGCCGGCGCCGCGGCCCGCTCCGGAAGGGGCCGGCGCTCCCGCCCGGCGAGGGCGGCGGACGTCGACGCCGCGGCGGACGGCGCGCGGGCCGTCGCGCGCTCCTCGCGGTGCCGGCGATGGGGCTGTCCACGGCGCTCCTCGCGGGATGCACGGCCGACTCCTGGCCCGAGATCGGGGCCCCGGAGACCCCCACGCCGACACCCACCGCGACGGCGACCGCGGCGCCGGACCAGGCGCCCTCCTCCCTCACCGAGGCCCAGGCCGATCGCATCGTCGCGGAGATCGCGGCGTCCGTGGCGGCCGCCGACGAGGCGCTCGACGCCGGCGCGGCGGCAGAGCGCCTGACGGGGCTCGCCCTGAGCAACCGAGAGGTCAACTACACGCTGCGCGCCGGGATCGCGGAGTACCCCGCGCCCACGGCCATCCCGTCGGGACCCGCCGACATCGTCCTGCCGCAGGCCGTCGAGGGATGGCCCCGCACGGCGCTCCTCATCGTCTCCGACGCGGAGGATGCGACGATCGCTCCGACCGTGCTGTCGATGACGCAGGACGACCCGTGGTCGCCCTACCGAGCCGGGTACGTCGCGAACCTCGAGGCCTCCGCGCAGACTCCCCAGCTCGCCCCGGCGTGGCTCGGCGCCGCGCTCGTCGCGCCCGACTCGCCCTTCCTGGCGCTCGCTCCGGATGAGCTCGCGGCCGCCTACGCCGACATCATCGGCAACGGCGACGCGAGCGAGCACGCTGCGCTGTTCGATCTCGAGTCGGACGGGTTCCTCTCCGCGGTCGCGGAGAAGCGCCAGGCGACGATCGACGGCCTCAACGAGACGGGCGCCGAGACGGCGACGATCGAGTTCGCGCAGGGCCCGAACGATGCCGCTCCCGTCGCGCTCGCGACCCTCGACAGCGGCGCGATCGTCGCCGTCGGCGTCGACGAGACCGAGACCGTGACGCCGACGAACGAGGACGCCGTCATCAGGTTCGAGGACGATCCCGCCATCTCGCTCCTCACGGGGGAGACGGAGTCGGCGACGGGCGTCACCACGACCTACACCGATCAGCTCTTCTTCTTCGTGCCCGCTCAGGGGTCGGACGAGCGGATCCGCCTGCTCGGCTACACGACCTCGATCCTGTCGGCGGAGCTGCTGCCGGAGCCCGAGGACTCCGAGGGCGAATAGGCTCGTCTGGCACGATCCCGCTCCTCCGAAAGGTGAACCATGAGTGACGTCGCCCCCGGTGCCGTTCTGCGCGGCGCCGTCGACCTCTCCAGCCTGCGCAATCGTCCCGCCGCGCCCGCGGCTCCCGCCGCTCCGTCGGGCGGCGAGCAGGGCACGTCGGCCGTGCCTCTCGTGTTCGACGTCACCGACGCGACGTTCGGCGAGGTGCTCGAGCTGTCGCAGCGCGTCCCGGTCGTCATCGACCTGTGGGCGGAATGGTGCGGTCCCTGCACGCAGCTCAGCCCCGTCCTCGAGAAGGTCGTCGTCGAGATGGCCGGCCGTCTCGTGCTCGCGAAGGTCGACGTCGATGCCAATCCGCAGCTGTCGCAGGCGTTCCGCGCGCAGTCGATCCCCATGGTCGTCGCGCTCGTCGCGGGTCAGCCTGTGCCCCTGTTCACGGGCGCCGTCCCCGAGGAGCAGGTCCGTCAGGTGTTCGCCCAGCTGCTCCAGCTCGCGGCGCAGAACGGCGTCACGGGCACCGTTCCCGTCGCCGAGGGCGCCGAGGTTCCCGACGAGCCGGCGGAGCCCGCGCTCCCGCCGCTCCACCAGGAGGCGTTCGACGCGATCGAGGCGGGCGACTACGCGCGGGCCGTGACGGCCTACGAGCAGGCGCTCAAGGAGAACCCCCGCGACGACGAGGCGCGGGGCGGGCTCGGCCAGGTGCGGCTGCTGCAGCGCGTGCAGCCGCTCGATCTGCAGCAGGCGCGGGCGGCGGCGGCCGCCTCACCGGCCGACGTCGCGGCGCAGCTCGCGGTGGCCGACCTCGACGTCGTCGGAGGGCACGTCGATGACGCCTTCGACCGTCTGCTCGTGCTCTTCGCCGAGCTCCCGTCGGATGAGCGCGGGCCCGTCCAGGAGCGCCTCGTCGAGCTCTTCGGCGTCGTCGGGCAGACCGACCCGCGCGTCTCCGCCGCACGGGCACGGCTCACGTCGCTGCTCTTCTGAGCGTCGTGCCGGTCTACCTCGACCACGCCGCGACGACGCCCCTGCGGCCGGAGGCCGCGGAGGCGTGGCTCGCCGCGCATGCGGAGACCGGCAACGCGTCGTCGATCCACGGCGCCGGGCAGCGCGCACGGCGTCTGCTCGAGGACGCGCGCGAGCGCATCGCCGCCTCGCTCGGCTGCGAGCCCATCGAGGTGGTGCTCACGTCGGGCGGCACGGAGTCGGCGAACCTCGCCCTCAAGGGCCTGTGGTGGGCCAGAGGCGCGGGCCGCGACGCGATCGTGCTTCCCGACGGCGAGCACCACGCCGTCCTCGATGCGACGGCGTGGCTCGTCCGCAGGGAGGGCGCGCGCGTGTCCTCGGTCCCGCTCGACTCCCGTGCCCGCATCGACGAGGCGGCGTTCGCGGCCGCGGCCGCCGATCGGCGCGCGGCGCTCGCGACGGCGATCGCGGCGGGCAACGAGAGCGGGACCATCCAGGACGTCGCCGCCCTGTCGGCCGCCGCCGCCGCGGCGGGCGTGCCGCTGCACGTCGACGCCGTCGCCGCGTGGGGGAGGATCCCGGTGGACTTCGCGGCGACGCGCGGCGACGCGCGGGGCGCGGCAGGTCTCGTCGCGCTGAGCGTGTCGGGCCACAAGATCGGCGCGCCGGTCGGAACGGGCGCGCTCGTGGTATCGCGCGCCGCCGCTCCGGATGCGCTCCTGCATGGCGGAGGGCAGCAGCGCGGGCTGCGCGCCGGCACGCAGGACGTCGCGGGCGCCGCCGCGCTGGCCGCCGCCGCGACGGCGGCGATCGCCGAGCGCGACGCGGAGTCGGCGCGGCTGTCGGCGCTGCGCGCGCACGCCGTCCGGGCCATCTCGGCGGCCGTGCCGGAGGCCGTCGTGCTCGGCGACCCCGAGCGCGTTCTGCCGGGGACCATCCAGCTCCTCCTGCCGGGAGCCGACGGCGAATCGCTGCTGTTCCTCCTCGATCAGGCGGGGATCTCGGTCTCCACGGGGTCGGCGTGCCAGGCGGGCGTCAGCGAGCCGTCCCACGTCGTGCTCGCGACCGGGCGGTCCGAACGGGAGGCGCGCCAGGTGCTGCGGATCACGCTCGGGCGCACGACGACGCCCGACGACGTCGAGGCGATGCTCGCCGCCGTCCCCGAGGCGTACCGCCGCCTCACGCGGCGCTGACACCCGGCCCGCGCCCATCCTGCGGCTCGTAGACTGGCGGGATGAGGATCCTGGCGGCGATGAGCGGCGGCGTCGACTCGGCCGTCGCGGCTGCGAGGGCGGTCGAAGCCGGTCACGACGTCGTCGGAGTGCACCTCGCGCTGTCGCGCGCCGGCGGGACGCTCCGCACCGGCAGCCGGGGATGCTGCACCATCGAGGACGCCATGGACGCGCGCCGCGTCGCCGACCGGCTCGGCATCCCGTTCTACGTGTGGGACTTCTCCGAGCGGTTCCGCGACGACGTCATCGACGACTTCCTGTCGGAGTACCGCGCCGGACGGACCCCCAACCCGTGCATGCGGTGCAACGAGCGCATCAAGTTCGCCGCCCTCCTCGAACGCGCCGTCGAACTCGGCTTCGACGCGGTCTGCACGGGCCACTACGCGATCGTGCGGGAGGGCGAGCACGGCATCGAGCTCCACCGGTCGAGCGAGGAGGCGAAGGACCAGTCCTACGTGCTCGGCGTGCTCACGGCCGAGCAGCTCGCACGCACCTACTTCCCGCTCGGCGAGACGCCGTCGAAGGCCCTCGTGCGCGCGGAGGCGGAGGCTCGCGGCCTCGCGGTCGCCGCGAAGCCCGACAGCTACGACATCTGCTTCATCCCCGACGGCGACACCAGGGGGTACCTGGCCGAGCGCGTCGGTGCGGAGCCCGGCGACATCGTCGACCGGGCGGGCGCCGTCGTCGGACGCCACGAGGGCGCGCACGCCTTCACGGTCGGCCAGCGCAAGGGGCTTCGCCTGGGCGTGCCGGCGGCCGATGGGAAGCCGCGGTTCGTGCTCGAGGTGCGCCCCGTCACGAACACCGTCGTCGTCGGCCCGAAGGAGGCGCTTGCGACCGCCGAGATCGCGGGCTCCCGCTTCACCTGGGCCGGAGCGGCGCCTGCGCATCCGGAGCGCCCGTTCCCGTGCGAGGTGCAGATCCGCGCGCACGCCGACCCCGTGCCCGCCGTCGCCGTCGTCCGCGGAGGCGAGCTCGTCGTCACCCCGGATGCCCCGCTCGACGGAGTCGCGCCCGGACAGACCGCCGTCGTGTACACGGGGTCGCGCGTCGTCGGGCAGTGCACGATCGACCGCACCGTGAGCGCGGCCCCCGTCTCCGCCTGACGGCGAACCCTACCGGCTGGCACGCCGTGGCGCGACGCGCCCGCGGAAGTCGGCGGGGCTTCCTAGACTTGCCGACGTGACCGACGGTGAAGACTCCCTCCCCGACCTGACCCTCGACGAGGCGCGCACCGAGACGCGGGCGCTCACCGAGCGCATCCTCGAAGCGCGAGACGCCTACTACGGAGACGGCGGCGCCGTCGTCGTCGACGATGCGACCTACGACGCATGGGCGCGGCGGCTGGAGGCCCTTGAGCGGCGCTATCCGGAGCTGCAGGGCCAGGATTCGCCCACCCTCACCGTCGGCGGCGCCGGCTCGACGGCCCTCGCGCCCATCGCGCACGCCGAGCGCATGCTCAGCCTCGACAACGTCTTCTCGATCGACGAGCTGCGCGAATGGTGCGCCAAGACGGAGGCGGCGGCCGGCCGGCCCGTCCGGTGGCTCACGGAGCTCAAGATCGACGGCCTGGCGATCGCCCTGCGCTACGAGCGGGGCCGGCTGGTCTCGGCGGCGACGCGCGGCGACGGGCGCGTGGGCGAGGACGTCACGGTCAACGCCCTGCGGGTCGCGGGCATCCCCGAGCGACTGGCGGGCACGGGCCATCCGGCGCTCGTCGAGGTCCGCGGCGAGGTGTTCATCCCCGTCGCCGCATTCGAGGAGCTGAACGCCCTGCAGGCCCGCCTGCGCGAGAGCGTCGTCGCCGACGCCCAGGCGCGGCCGGGCTACGACGCGGAGAAGGCGCTCCGCTCGGCCGAGCGCCGGTTCCCCTCGTTCGCCAACCCGCGCAACGCCGCGGCCGGGGGCCTGCGTCAGCAGCTCGACAAGAAGGACGGCCGGGAGCTGGAGGCGGGCATCGCGCGCATCGACGCCCTGCGGCTGTACGTGCACGGCATCGGGGCCTGGCCAGACCCGCCCGTCGCGGCGCAGAGCGAGGTGTACGGTCTGCTCGCCGAGTGGGGGCTCCCCGTCAGCCCCTATCTGCGCACCTCCGCCGACGTCGACGGGGTCGTCGCGTTCGTCGAGCACTACGGCGAGCATCGGCACTCGGTCGAGCACGAGCTGGACGGGATCGTCGTCAAGGTGGACGAGCTCGCGCTGCACGATGAGCTGGGAGCGACGAGCCGCGCACCCCGGTGGGCGATCGCGTACAAGTACCCGCCCGAGGAGGTGCACACGAAGCTCCTCGACATCGTTGTCTCGGTCGGCCGCACGGGGCGGGCGACCCCGTATGCGCAGATGGCGCCCGTGCTCGTGGCGGGCAGCGTCGTGCGCCAGGCGACGCTGCACAACAAGGACGTCGTGCAGGCGAAGGGCGTCCTCATCGGGGACACCGTCGTCCTGCGGAAGGCGGGAGACGTCATCCCCGAGGTGCTCGGCCCCGTCGCGGAGCTCCGCGACGGCTCGGAGCGGGCCTTCGTGATGCCGGACGCGTGCCCCGAATGCGGGACGACGCTGCGCCCCATGAAGGAGGGCGACATCGACCTCCGCTGCCCCAATGCGAAGGACTGCCCCGCGCAGGTGCGCGGGCGCGTCGAGCACATCGGCTCGCGCGGCGCGCTCGACATCGAGGCGCTCGGGGAGGTCACCGCGGCCGCGCTCACGCAGCCCGAGGTGCCAGCCGACCCGCCGCTGCGGACGGAGGCCGGACTGTTCGACCTCACGATCGACCAGCTCGTGCCCATCGAGGTCATCGTGCGCGACGGCGAGACGGGCGAGCGCCGCGTCGACGAGGCGACGGGAGAGTTCATCCGACGTGCGCCGTTCCGCCGCAACGCGACGGCCGCCGAGCGGAAGGACGGCGACAACGCGCCGCGTCCGTCCGCGCAGGCGGAGAAGCTCGTGGACGAGCTCGAGAAGGCGAAGACGAAGGACCTGTGGCGCCTGCTCGTCGCGCTCAACATCCGTCATGTCGGCCCCGTCGCGGCACGCGCGCTGGCGGCCTGGTTCGGGTCGCTCGATGCCATCCGCTCTGCCACGAGGGAGGAGCTCGCGGCCGTGGACGGCGTCGGGGGCATCATCGCGGACTCGCTGCTCGACTGGTTCGAGGTCGACTGGCACCGCGAGATCGTGGAGCGCTGGGCGGCAGCGGGCGTGGAGTGGTCGACCCCGGGGCACCCCGGCCCCGGTGCCGCGCAGGCGGCGGGCGGCGTGCTCTCCGGGCTCACGATCGTCGCGACGGGGAGCCTCGACGGCTACACACGCGAGGGAGCGCAGGAGGCCATCATGCAGGCGGGCGGCAAAGCGGCGTCGAGCGTGAGCAAGAAGACCGACTTCGTCGCCGCCGGCCCCGGCGCGGGCTCGAAGCTCGCGAAGGCGGATGCCCTCGGGGTGCGCGTCATCGACGCGGCGCAGTTCCACCTGCTCGTGACGGAAGGACCAGACGCCCTCCCGCCCGCCGCCGACGCGAACTAGCGGCGCGGCGGCGGGCGGCGGGCCTCTGCGGCAGGGAGTCAGCCCGCGTCGCCGCCCGCGACGAGCGCCTGGACGCGTTCGCGCACCTGGCGGCGGAGCACCTTGCCGATCATCGACTTCGGCAGCTCGTCCACGACGAACACACGTCGCGGCACCTTGTAGGGGGTGAGGATTCCGCGCGCGAAGGCGCGCAGCTCCTCGACGTCGAGGCCGGCTCCGTCGTCGACGACGACGGCCGCGACGACCTCCTCGCCGCTGCGGGAGTCGGCGATGCCGACCACGGCGGCGTCGGCGACCGCCGGGTGCTGCCGCAGCGCGATCTCGACCTCGGTCGGGGAGACGTTGAAGCCCCCCGTGATGATGAGCTCCTTGATCCGGTCGACGACGGAGAGGAAGCCGTCCGCATCCATCGTCACGATGTCGCCGGTGCGGAACCAGTCCTCGTGGAAGACCGCCGCCGTCGCCTCGGGGCGGCCGTAGTAGCCGCCGAACACCTGAGGGCCGCGCACGAGCAGCTCGCCGGGCTCGCCGACGCCGACGTCGCGCGACGGATCGTCCGGATCGGCGACGCGCACCTCCGTGCCCGGCAGCGGCAGGCCGATGGCGCCCGCCTTCCGGTCGTCGGAGACGGGGTTCACGATGAGCACCGGCGAGCACTCCGACAGACCGTACCCCTCGACGAGGTAGCCGCCCGTCTCCTCCTCCCACGGCACGACGAGGGTCTCGTCGAGCGCCATGGCACCCGAGACGCCGATGCGCGTCCCGGCGAGCGACACGCCCTTCTCCTTCGCTCGGGCGAGCAGCCGCGCCGCGATCGGCGGGACGAGCGGCAGCACCGACGCGGGGTGCTTCCGCGTCACGGCCAGCACGAGGTCGGGATCGAACTTCGGGAACAGCACGAGCCGCGCGCCGAGCGACATCGCGAACGTGAGGCACAGGGTGAGGCCGTAGGCGTGGAACATCGGCAGCACCGCGTAGACGACGGCACCCTCCCCGCGCTGCACGTCGGGTGTCCACGCGTTCGCCTGCGCCGCGTTGGCCAGCAGGTTCGCGTGCGTGAGGGCGGCGCCCTTCGGATCGCCCGTCGTCCCGCTCGTGTACTGGATGATCGCGAGGTCGTCGGTGTCCGGCCGCGGGTGCGCGGCGGGGAGCGGCGGGTGCGACACGACGGACTCCCAGCGGACGGCTCCCCGCACGCGCTCGGTGAGCTGCGCGCGCTGCGCGCGCAGACGCGGGACGGGCAGGTGCAGCGCCGCGCGCATCCACCCGGGCATGCCCGCGACGACGTCGACGGAGACGAGCGAGGAGAGGGCGAGGTCGGCGGGGAACTCCTGCACCGTCCGGGCGACCTTGCTCCACACGATGGCGTGCTTCGCTCCGTGATCCTCGAACTGCTTGCGCAGCTCACGCGGCGTGTAGAGCGGGTTGTGCTCCACCACGACCGCTCCGATGCGCAGCACGGCGTAGAACGCGACGATGTGCTGCGGGCAGTTCGGCAGGATGATCGCGACGGGGTCCCCACGGCGCACGCCGAGCGCGAGGAGGCCGGCGGCCGCGCGGTCGATCTGCGCGCGCAGCGTGCGGTAGTCGGTGACGCGTCCGAAGAACTGCAGCGCTGGCGCGTCGGGGAAATCGCGCGCCGACGCGTCGACGAGGTCGAGCAGCGATCCCGACACGGGAGCGAGGTCGTCGGGGACGCCGGGGGCGTACGAGGCGGTCCAGGGCCGGGGCGGGTCGAAGCTCACGCGTCCAGCGTAGGCGGCGGCGACGGGCGCACCGCCTAGACTTGGGGGGTGTCTGAAATCACCCCCGATCTCGTGCGCCATCTCGGTGTGCTCGCCCGGATCCAGCTGGACGAGGAGGAGGTGACCCGCCTCACGGGAGAGCTCGACGCCATCGTCGACAACATCGCGAAGGTCGGCGAGGTCGCGACCTCCGACGTCGCGGCCACGAGCCATCCGATCCCGCTGCAGAACGTCTTCCGACCCGACGAGGTCGGCGGCATGCTGTCCCTCGACCAGGTCCTGCAGAACGCGCCGGACGCCGACGGCAGCCGGTTCCGCGTCACGGCGATCCTGGGGGAGGAGCAGTGAGCGACATCATCCGGATGACCGCGGCCGAGCTCGCGGCCCGCCTCGCGTCTGGCGAGGTCTCGAGCGTCGAGGCGACGCAGGCGCACCTCGACCGCATCGCCGTCGTCGACGGCGATGTCCACGCCTATCTGCATGTGAGCGACCACGCACTCGAGGTCGCGGCGGACATCGACCGCCGCCGGGCCGCCGGCGAGGCGCTCGGCGAGCTCGCCGGCGTGCCGCTCGCCGTCAAGGACGTGCTCGTCACGACCGACATGCCCTCGACGTCGGGATCGAAGATCCTCGACGGCTACATGTCGCCCTACGACGCGACCGTCGTCGCCCGGTCGCGCGTGGCGGGCCTCGTGCCGCTCGGCAAGACGAACATGGACGAGTTCGCCATGGGATCGTCGACGGAGCACTCCGCATACGGCCCGACGCGCAACCCGTGGGACCTCGAGCGGATCCCCGGCGGATCGGGCGGCGGCTCGGCCGCGGCCGTCGCGGCCTTCGAGGCGCCCCTCGCGCTCGGGTCCGACACCGGCGGCTCCATCCGGCAGCCCGCGCACGTGACCGGAACCGTCGGGCTGAAGCCCACGTACGGCGGCGTGAGCCGCTATGGCGCGATCGCACTGGCATCCTCGCTCGACCAGGTCGGCCCCGTCTCGCGCACGGTGCTCGACTCGGCGCTCCTGCACGACGTCATCGCGGGGCACGACCCGCTCGATGCCACCTCGCTCGCCGAGGCCTGGCCGTCGTTCGCGGACGCGGCCCGCGAGGGTGCGCGCGGCGACGTCCTCGACGGCCTGCGGGTCGGCGTCGTGACCGAGCTGCCAGACAGCGGCTTCCAGCCCGGCGTGGCCGCCTCGTTCCGCGCGTCGCTCGCGATGCTCGAGGCGCACGGCGCGGAGATCGTCGAGATCAGCGCCCCGCACTTCGAGTACGCCGTCGCGGCGTACTACCTCATCCTCCCCGCGGAGGCGTCGAGCAACCTCGCGAAGTTCGACTCCGTCCGATTCGGCCTGCGCGTCGACGTGCCGGGCGGCACCGTCGAGGACGTCATGTCCGCCACGCGCGACGCAGGGTTCGGCCCCGAGGTGAAGCGCCGCATCATCCTCGGCACCTACGCCCTCTCCGCGGGCTACTACGACGCGTACTACGGGAGCGCGCAGAAGGTCCGCACCCTCATCCAGCAGGACTTCGCGGCGGCGTTCGGCCGCGTCGACGTCATCGCGACGCCGACGGCGCCGACGACGGCGTTCCGCCTGGGCGAGAAGATCGACGATCCGCTGTCGATGTACCTCAACGACCTGACGACCATCCCCGCGAACCTCGCGGGCGTGCCGGGCATCTCGCTCCCGTCGGGGCTCGCCGCCGATGACGGGCTGCCCGTGGGCATCCAGTTCCTCGCACCCGCGCGCGAGGACGCCCGCCTCTATCGCGTCGGCGCCGCGCTCGAGGCGCTGCTCGTCGACGAGTGGGGCGGGCCGCTGCTCGACCGCGCACCGGCTCTCGAGGGAGGGGCACGCTGATGGCCGCCGCGAAGCTCATGGACTTCGACCGCGCTCTCGAGCTCTTCGAGCCCGTCATCGGGCTCGAGGTGCACGTCGAGCTCAACACCCGGACCAAGATGTTCTCCGGCGCGGGCAACCCCGCCAACGAGGAGTTCCACGCGGCCGAGCCGAACACGCTCGTCGCCCCCGTCGACATGGGCCTCCCTGGCTCCATGCCGACGGTCAACGCCGAGGCCATCCGCTCGTCGATCAGCCTCGGGCTCGCGCTCGGCTGCTCGATCGCCGTATCGAGCCGCTTCGCGCGGAAGAACTACTTCTACCCCGATCTCGGCAAGAACTATCAGATCAGCCAGTACGACGAGCCCATCGCGTACGAGGGCGAGATCGAGGTCGAGCTCGAGGGCGGGGATGTCTTCCGCATCCCGATCGAGCGCGCCCACATGGAGGAGGACGCCGGGAAGCTCACGCACGTGGGCGGATCGACGGGCCGCATCCAGGGCGCCGAGTACTCCCTCGTCGACTACAACCGCGCCGGCGTGCCGCTCGTCGAGATCGTCACCAAGCCGATCTTCGGAGCAGAGCACCGCGCACCGGAGCTCGCCAAGGCGTACCTCGCGACCATCCGCGAGATCGCGCGGGGGCTCGGCATCTCCGAGGCGCGCATGGAGCGCGGCAACATCCGCTGCGACGCGAACGTGTCGCTGCGTCCGCGCGGCGCCGAGAAGCTCGGAACGCGCACCGAGACGAAGAACGTCAACTCGATGCGGTCCGTGGAGCGCGCCGTGCGCTACGAGATCCAGCGGCAGGCGGCCATCCTCGAGGCGGGCGGCACGATCACGCAGGAGACGCGCCACTGGCACGAGGACACCGGCACGACGTCGCCGGGGCGGCCGAAATCGGACGCGGACGACTACCGGTACTTCCCGGAGCCCGACCTGCTCCCCGTCGAGCCCTCTGCCGAGCTGATCGAGGAGCTGCGCGCCGCGCTGCCCGAGCCGCCGGCGGCGCGCCGCCGGCGGCTCAAGGCCGACTGGGGCTTCACCGACCTCGAGTTCCAGGACGTCGCCAACGGCGGACTGCTCGCCGAGGTCGAGTCGACGGTCGCGGCAGGAGCATCGCCCGCGGCGGCCCGGAAGTGGTGGACGGGCGAGATCACGCGCGTCGCGAACGCGGAGGGCCGTGAGCCCGCCGACCTCGTCACCGCCGCGCAGGTCGCGCAGCTGCAGGCGCTCGTCGATGCGGGCACGCTCACCGACAAGCTCGCGCGCCAGGTGCTCGAAGGCGTCATCGCGGGGGAGGGCGACCCGCAGCAGGTCGTCGACGCCCGCGGTCTCGCGGTCGTCTCCGACGACGGCGCGCTCATCGCGGCCATCGACGAGGCGCTCGCGGCGCAGCCCGATGTCCTCGCGAAGATCCAGGACGGCAAGGTGCAGGCGGCGGGCGCCATCATCGGCGCCGTCATGAAGGCGATGAAGGGGCAGGCCGACGCCGCGCGCGTGCGCGAGCTCGTCCTCGAACGCGCGCAGCAGTAGCAGCGGGCAGCACGCCGAGGGCCCCGGAGCGCGGCGCGCGACGCGCGCCGGGGCCCACCGCGGGGGGTGCGCGGGGGGCGGGGGGGGGCGCGGGCCCGGGGCCCCCGGTG
>NZ_JBSHGQ010000033.1:0-44948 GCF_053617895.1 Microbacterium sp. NPDC055683
CCGGGTCTCCACGACCGCCTCGCTCCTCGTTGCGCGGGGGATGGGGGCGCGGGCGGACGGCACGGGCGCGCACACCGCAGGAGATCCGCGCTCGGCGCAGCCGGTCTGCCGCGTGATACTGCGGATGGCGCCCTGTGCGATGGCGGGATCTCTTGCGCTGTGTCCGCGGGACGGGGCGACGGGTCGCCGGGGGCGGCCCTGCTCAGGGAGTCGGCGGGCGCTGCGGCCACGCATCCGCGAGGCGCGTCAGCAGCATGGCGAGCTGCTCGCGCTCGGCGTCGGTGAACCCCCCGAGCGCCTCCTCCACCGCGTCGGCGCGGGCGCCGCGGGTACGGGTGGCGAGCGTCTTCCCCTCGTCCGTGAGGACGATGAGCGTGCGACGGGCGTCGTCGGGATCGGCCTCGCGGCGGGCATGCCCCGTCTCCACGACGGCCTGCACGAGGCGGCTCGCCCGCGGCTGGTCGACGCCGAGGCGCTCGGCGATCTGCCCGACCGACAGCGGCGCATCCGCCGACACGAGCACCTCGAGCAACCGCATCCGCGCGACAGAGCGGCCGAACGGCCCATGCGGATGGTCGCCGTGGGGCCCGTGGGGATGACCGTGCCCGCGCGCGAACGGGCCGCGTCCATCGGCTCCGGGGAACGGAGCCGCGCCATCCGGCCGGCGCCCTTCGAAGCCCGGGGGCCGCCCGAACGGGCCCTCGCCTCCTCGGCGCCCGAGACGCAGGCGGGCGAGGGCGGCGGCGATGCGGGCGGCGGGCGCGTCGGACATGCAATCCAAAATACATGACAGTTGACATGCACTGAGCTTGCATGTCATCATGCATACATGTCATCTGACATGTGAAGCGGATCGATCCGCCGGCGCCGACAGGGCGCCACCGATCCGCGACGAGAGGATCACCATGACCACCGACATGAACACACCCGACATCCCTGACATCTCCGACCGCGACCGCGCCGGGCGCCGGCCGCTCGGGTTCTGGCTCACAGCCGCCGACGCCGTGCTCGCCCGGGAGATCGACGACGCCCTCGCGTCCGAGCACGTCGACCGCCGCGACTGGCGTCTGCTGAACGCGCTCGCCGGAACCGTCGACGCCCCGGGTCTCCACGACCGCCTCGCGCGCAAGCCGCATCGGGTCGCGCGTCTCGCCGACCGCGGATGGACCGCGCTCGAGGACGGCGAGTGGACGCTCACCGAAGACGGACGCGCCGCCCTCGACCGCATGACGACGGCTGTCGCCGCCGTGCGCGAGCGCGTCGCGGCGGCCGTGCCCGCCGACGACCTCGACACGACGATCGCCTCGCTCGAGGCGATCGCACGCGCGCTCGGATGGGAGGAGGGCGCACCGCTCCCCCGCCGCGCGAAGCGCGCGGGGCGGGGCGATCGCGCCGGGCGAGCCGAGCCCCGCGGCCGACGCCGCGGCGGCCAGCCGGATGCTCACGGTGCCTGGCCGGGGCGCGGCCACGGGTTCGGACCGGAGCACGGAATCGGGCCGGGCCACGGCCACGGCTTCGGGCACGGACACAGATTCGAACCGGCCCACGGGCGCGGCTTCGGGCACGGGTTCCGCCCGGACGGCCACGGACCTGGCCACGGCTTCGGGCCGGATGACCGCCACGGGTTCGACCCGCACCGAGGCCACGGCCACGACCGGGGAGGGCGACGCCGCCACGGGTTCGACCCGCACCAGAACCACGACCGCTGTTTCGGCCCCGACCTCCGGCATGGCGCCGGCATGGGCCAGGGCGACCACCGCCGCCACGGCTTCGGACGGCCCCACCGCCGCGACGACGCCGCGTGACCACCCGCTCGCGTCGCACGACCTGCCTCCCGAGCAGCGGGCCGTGCGACAGGGAGCACCCTCCATGCCCGGCGTCGACGTTCGAACGACGGCGCCGGGCATTCGCACATCCCTCCAGAGATTCCGCGCGGTGCATACCTCCGGCGCCATGGTCTGTGCACAGCCTCCGCCCGCGCGATCACGGGCCTCCCGTCGCGCCTCTCCACAGCGTCTCCACACTGCGCACAGGGCTCTGCACACCTTCTCCACATGGTTATCCACAGGCTGGGGAGAAGCCCGGGAGGCGTATGCGCTGCGGGCATTCGAACGCACGCCGTAGGCTCGGCCCGTGAGCTTCGCCGAGAGGTGCCCGTGCGGCAGCGCCCGCCCCTATCCGAGCTGCTGCGGCGCGCTCCACAGCGGCGCGCGGCTCGCCGAGACGCCGGAGGAGCTCATGCGCTCCCGGTACGCCGCCTTCGCCCGAGGTGACGCCGACTACCTCGCGCGCACGTGGCATCCGCGCACCCGGCCCGCCCACCTCGACCTGCACGACAACCCCGTGTGGACGGGCCTCGAGATCGTCGAGGCGAGCGGTGACGAGGTCTCCTTCGTCGCGCATTTCACGACGGCGGATGGCCCCGGCCGGCTCGCTGAGCGATCGCGCTTCGCCCAGCGCGGAGGCCGCTGGGTCTATGTCGACGGCGACGTCGCCGACTGACCATCCCACCCGCGCACGCGGTGTACGACGGCGCTCTTCGGGTAGGCGCCCGCGGGCGCCGCGACCTCGAAGAGGTCGACGAGCAGCATGAGCGGGTAGCCGGGCGCCTGCGCGATGCGGCGCACGAGCACGCCCTCGCACCCGACGATCGTCTCGCCGCCGCCCCACACGACCGTCCACGTGTGCGGCCGCGCGGCGTCGAACGGCAGCTCGACCTCGGCCATGTCGGTGCGCAGCCGCCGATCGCCGTGCGCCTTCACACCGACCCGCGCCGTGCTCTGCGGCCCGATCGCCTCGGCGTCGATCTCGAACACGCAGATCTCGCCGGCGTCGTCGGCGCTCTCGTGTTCGACGCCCACGAGCCACGCCGCGAGCATGCACCCGGGGTCGGCGCTCGCGCTCACCGTGATGTCGATGCGCCCCGACGCCGGAGCCCACAGCAGCCGCGTCGGCGTGGGCGTGCGCACGGCGAGCCCGTCGGGCCGGTGCCGGTGCGTTCCGACGGCCGAGCCGAGCGGGCCCGAGTGCGCGGCGGTCTGCAGGTTCGACACCCGCAGCGGCGCGTCCTCGGGGCGCCAGTCGAGCTGATCCGCATCGATCCGCAGGCGCAGCCCTCCCGCGACGACATCGTGCCGCGCGCCCGAGCGCTCGGGCGTCGTCCAGTGCGGCAGGTAGTGCGCGATCCACAGCGCCGGGTCGGGCCCATCTGCGAAGTCGTCGTCGATGTCGGGGCGCCGGTGCGGCGCAGAAGGCAGCGATTCGGGCACGCCCCGACGCTAGCGCGGGGCGCCGACATGCCGTCAGCCGGCGGCGGCGTAGCGCGTGGCCGCCTCGGCGACCTGCAGCTGGTAGTCGTCGGTGTCGTTGTACGAGCGGATGGCCGCGATCCACGCGTCCGATCCCTCGAGCGTGCCGCGCGCCTGGCAGAGGTACCGGGCGGCCGTGAGCGCGACGTCGTCGATGTCGTGAGGGTCGACGACACCGTCGCCGTCGGCGTCGACCGCCCACAGCGACCACGTCTCGGGGATGAACTGCATGGGCCCGACGGCTCGGTCCCACATCGTGTCGCCGTCGAGCGAACCCCCGTCGGTGTCGGGGATGGCCATGGTCTCGTTCGTCCCGTCCAGCGGGATGCCGACGATCCCCGGGCGCGCAACGCCGTCGGCGTCGATCGCGCCGCCGAGCAGGGTGCCGTGATGGCTCTCGACCCATCCGATGCCCGCGAGCGTGTTCCAGCCGACGGCGCAGCCGTAGCGCGTCCGCGCGGCCAGGTCGGCGGCCGCGTATGCCGAGAGCGCGCGCTCGGGGATGCCCGTGGCGGCGGCCACGCGCACGACCCAGTCGGCGTCGACCACGGCGGCGGCCGTCGCGGTGTCCGCCGAGGTGGGGGTCTCCTCGGCGGAGAGCGGTGCGGCGGGCTCGGCTGCGGTGACCGCCGGGCTCGGCGGGGCGGGCGGCTGCCCCGGCTGCAGCGCAAGGGCGACGAGCCCGCCGATGACGCCGAGCGCGACCACGCCGCTCACGGCCGAGACGGCGATCTGCGCGCCGTTCCGCCGCGCCATCCGCCTCCTCCGTGCCATCCGCTCAGCCTGCCCGATGCGCCTGACCGTCTGCCCCGCGGAGGGCACGGAGGACACAGCGCAGGAGATCCACACACCCCCGAGGCGGGCACGCCGGACACAGCGCAGGACATCCGCACACCCCCGCGACAGGCGCCCGCACCATCCGGGCAGAGGCCGCGGGCCGGGGCTCAGGATCTCCTGCACTGTGTCCACCTCCGCACGGGCTCCACCACCTGCACAGGCTCCACCTCCTGCACTGTGTCCACCGCCCGCCAGGATCCACCGCCTGCACAGGCTCAACCTCCTGCGCGGTGTCCGCCTCCCGCCCGCCCAGCCGGGGGTCAGCTCACCGCCGTGACGGTGACGAGGGCGCGGTAATCTCCGGCCGGCACGTCGTCGTCGATCCGCAGCGCGAGAGCCGCGCCGAGCGCGGCGCTCGCGGGCCCTGTCGACACGGCGAGCGTGCGCGACTCGGCGAGCCCCGAGGCTGCCGGGCCTGCGACGACCGCCGCGCTCTCCGACACGGCCGTGGGGGTCCACGAGAGGCCGTCGGCGGAGAACGAGGCGGCGCCCGACGCGAAATCGCCCACGCGCGCCGACACGGCCCATCCCGCCGCCGTCGTGCGGGTGTCGTCGACGACGACCGTGTTGAGCGACCCGGATGCCGTGAACGAGTCCCCCTCCCGTGTCGCCGTGCCGAGGTGCGCGCCCTGGCCGGGTGACCACGACCACGAGAACGAGCCGCCCGGAGTCGCCCCGTCGGGGAGCGTCACGACGACCTGACCCGCCGACGGCGCGCCCACCGTGAGCGCGGCGGGCTCGGTGAACGCCTCGCCTGCGACGTTGACGAGCCGGGCGCGGAACTGCGAGCCGTCGGCGCCTTCGGTGACCCGCAGCGTCGCGCCGTCCACGGTGTAGACGTCCGAGTCGACGATGTCGACCCATCCGCCGCCTTCGGCACGCTGCCAGGTCACCGCGGGCTCTGGCGCACCGAGCGCCGACACCGAGAAGACCGCCGTCGCCCCGGCCGCGACGGCCTGCGGCTGCGGATGCGCCGTGACCCGCGGCGCGGCGACCACCTCGACGGCGAGCTCGACCGCATCCGACACGACGTCACCCGCATCGCTGCGCGCGATGAGCCGGTAGCGGGCGCCCGCGAGCGCCTCGCCCGCCTGCACCGTCAGCCTCGACGTCGTCGCGCCCGCGTGCGTGCCGTCGTCGGCGACGTCGCGCCATCCCGACGCCGTCGACGTCTGCCACTGCAGCGCGTCGGCGCCCTCGACCTCGGCGGAGAACATGACGGCGGCGGGCTCGGCAGGGCCGGGGGAGCCGTCGTCGAGATAGCCGGTCGCGGTGAGGACGGCCGTCTGCGACGTCGGCTGCGTCGCGAACGTCGGGGCTGCCTGCCAGTCGTAGACGTACGCGGTCCGATACGTCTTCTGCGCGACGTACTGCTCGACGGTGAGGAGGTTGGCGTTCGTGATGGCCGTCGGGTACGAGGTGCCGGCCGGCGACGGCACCGTGATGAAGACGCGGTCGCCGACGGCCGCGACCGAGGTCGGCACGCCGACGCCCTCGCCGACGACGAGCTCGGCGAGCAGGGGCAGCACGCCGTCGGCCGTGTCTCGGCCGTCGAACGCCTGCACGAGCTTCGACGCCGAGTTCACGACGTACACGCGGCCGGCACCGTCGATCGAGAGCGCCGTGGCGTAGGCGGGAAGCGGGGTGCGCGCCACGACGGCGCCGCCCTCGATCGTGGCGATCCAGCTGCCGCTGGCGGTGAGCGACTCGTTGACGATCGCGTGCACGGTGCCGGTCTCCGCATCCCGCACGATGCCGGCCGCCCTGTCGGCGTCGGCGGCTGTCGTCGTGAGGGTCACGGCGCGATCGCGATGCACGACGGGTGCCCCCGCGCGCAGGCCCGTGACCGGGTAGAGCGCGCGAGTGCCCGCGGTCGACCCGGCGTCGTAGATCCACGCGTCGCCCGTCGTCTGCTCGACCGAGAGGTAGCGGGCCCCGACCCCGGTGAGCTCGGACAGCAGATGCTCCTGCGTCCAGGCGCCGCCGACGCGCGTGAACGTGAAGAGGCCCTTCGCCGCGTCGAGGAAGAACAGGCGTCCGCCGGACGGGTCGACATCGACGGTCGCATACGAGGGCGATGCCGACATCCCCGTCAGCACCTGCACCGCGCCGTCGGCCGTCGGCGGGATCACGACGAGCCCGTGGTTCGCGATGTGCGCGAACACCTCGCCCGTCGCGGTGTCGAGGGCCGCGGTGTAGAGCATGTAGGCGGGGTTCGCCCCGACCGATGCGGTGCGCCCCTGGGTGAGGTCGAAGTGCGCGCGGACGTCTCCCGTCGCCGCCTCGACGATCGTCGCGGTGACCTCGCCCTGGTCGGGGTGGGGGATGCGCGTGGTCGCCGCGATGCAGTCGGCGTAGACGCCGACATTGTGGGCGCGGCACTGCGTGTAGACGGAGGGGCTGTAGCCCGTGGCGATGATCGTCACGGTGCCGCGCGCCTCGTCGGCGACGACGTGCACGGGCTTCACGCCGCCCTCGACCTCGCCGGCGGGCGTCAGTGATGCGGCGCCGGGTTCTGCCCAGTCCTCGCCTTCGCCGTCCGCCTCCCAGTCGCCCGTGAGACTCAACGAGACGGGGTCGAGCACGGTGCCCGCCCCGTAGAACCCTCCGAAGGCGGCGGCCCCGGTCGCCGTGAGGGTGGCAGGGATGCCGGTCCAGTCGAGCGTGCCCGCTCCGACGACACGGTCGCCGCGGGTCGCGTCGAGCGTCGCGAGGTCGACGCGCCCGTAGTCGACGGTCTCCCCCGTGGTCTTGTTGCTCGTCACGTCGGCGCGCAGCGTCGCCGAGCCGTCGGCCGCGATGCGCGCCTCGAGGTCGGCAATGCGCAGGTCGAGCACGCCGTCGTGCCCCGTGAAGTGCACGGCGCCCGTGGTCGCGACCACGACCTCCCCCGAGGAGGCGTCGTACGACGCGTTCGACGAGGGCCAGCGGTAGGTGCCGTCGGCGTTCTGCGTCACCCCGCCCTCGAGCGTCGCGCTGCCGTGCGCGGTGCCGGTGATGTAGGTGCGGAAGCTCGCCTTGATCCCCCAGTCGACGAAGGCGCCGCCCTGTGCGGACGCGAGACTCGAGATGCCGACGACGGCGCCGAGGGCGAGGAGAGGGACGACGAGGGCCGCGAGCAGGCGGCGCGGGCGACGGCGGATGGCCATGGGGCGGATGCTCTCTGGTCGGGTGGAGCGCGAGGGAAGGAAGGGAGGGAGGGCGCCGTGGGGCGCCCTCCCCTGGACGTTCAGCCGAAGTAGACGGGGATCTTGTTGTCGTTGCCGCGATCCCACGAGCCGTGGGCGCTCAGCGTGTAGACGAAGCAGTCGACGCGGCCCGCGGTCGTGTCGGACGGACCGCTCGTGCAGGTGAACGAGTTCGCGTCTCCATCGGAGAACGTCGACTGCACGGTGAGGGGCAGACCGTCGAAGTCGCCCGCGGTCGTGAGCTCCCACTCGTCCGAGGCCGTCGCGTCGGCGCCGTTGTGCACCCAGAACTGGCCGCCCGCGTGCGACGCGAACGTGCTCGCCTCGAGGTAGACGTCCTCGATCTCGACGTCGGGCCCGAAGGCGACGTAGATGCCGGCGTCGGAGAACAGCCATCCCGCCCAGGCGGGGTTGTAGTCGAAGCCCTCGCCCGAGATCTCGATCGTGTGGCTTCCGGAGCCGCCGGTGTAGATGGCGGCCGCCGACGACCCGGCGCCGTTGTCGATGTGCAGCGGCACGGTCGCCGCCGACGCGCTCAGCGGTGCGACGGCGAGGAGCGCGAGCGTCGCGCCCGTGGCCGCTGCCGCCTGGAGTGCGCGCTTCGCGCGCGGGGTGATGACAGTCATTTCCCTGATGCCTTTCGGTATCGTCGGGAGAACGCCGGTCGGCGCTCTCTTCCAGCGCGGCGCCGTTCTCACGGCGCCGTTCTCGAGGCCGCCGGCGCGCCGGGGCGAGTCCCTTTCCACTGAGCTCGCCCCGGCACCCCTTCCGGGGCGCGGCCGACGTCGTCGAGCGACGGACGGCTCCGCGCGGACGCGGAGCCGAGGTCTCACATCCGCGGCTCCTCTCGGCGTGCCCGAGAGCGGCGGAGCAGGACAAGGGCGAGCACGACCCCGGCGACGACGAGGACGAGGAGTCCGCACAGCGTCCACGAGACGGCGGGCGTCGAGAGCTCGACGGTGACGGCGGCGAGGGGCTGCGCTCCGAGCCCCACCGCGGCGGGGGCGAGCGTCACGGCTCCCGTCAACCACCCGATGGCGGGCACGTCGGCGAGCACGCGCTCGACGACGATGGTCGAGCCCGGCACCACCTCGGGTGTCGTCTGGGCTCCGAGCGCCACGGCGCCCACGCCGAGCGGTCCCGCGAGGGCGACGGCGTCGTCGGCGAGCACGCGCGTGTTTCCGGTGTTCTCGAGTCGGTAGGTGACGGTGACCGAGCCGCCGGCGAACGGGTTCCAGGAGGGGGCGAACACCGCGTTCGCGTCGACGATCTCGGCCGAGGGCGTCAGCTCTCCCGACACACGCAGGTTGAGGCGGATGCCGAGACGGCGGTCGACGGCGAGCGGCTCGCCGTCCGTCCGGGTGACGAGCGAGGTGACCACGCCGGCGGGATGGTCGCCGGGAGACGCGTCCGCGGGCACCGTGACGGTGAAGGGCACCTCGGCGGACTCCCCCGGCGCGAGCACGATCTCGGAGACGTCGAGGGCGATCCAGGCGCCGGAGTCGTCGAGCGGCTCGTCGGCGAGGCGCAGGTCGAGCACCCCCTCGGCCGTCGTGTAGGCGTCGGCGGCGTACACGCCGAGCGCGAGCGACTCGGTCCCCGTGTTGCGCACCACCATCGCGTCCTCGACGACGGCACCGGGGTCGACCTCGTAGTCGAAGTTGGCGCGGTCTGCGTCGCCGCCGGGTTCGACGCCCCAGGCGACGCCCTCGGATGCGGATGCCGCCGCGACGGGGGAAGCGGACGCCACGACGGGGGAAGCGGATGCCGTCTCGGCGGCAGGTGCGGCCGCCGCCGGTGCGGCGACGGCGAGCAGGAGGGCGACGGCGGCGGCGAGCGCGGCGGTCGCGGAGCGGGTTCGGGTCATGGCTCCGGGTCCAGGCGGGGTGTCCCCCCGGCGCGGAAGTCCTCTTCCGCGCCGGGGGAGGCGATGGTCGGCGTCAGCTCAGGGCCGTGACCGTGACGGTGGCGGCGTAGTCGCCGGCCGGAGTGTCGTTGGGGACCGACAGCGAGAGCTCCGCGTCGACCTCGGCGCTCGCGGCGGCGGTCGACGAGGCGAGCACGGTCGACGAGCTGAGGTCGCTCGCGGCCGCTCCCGGGGTGACGGCCGAGCTCGCGGAGGTGACCGACGGCGTCCAGCTGAGGTTCTCGGCCCCGAACGAGCCGGCGCCCGACGTGAAGTCGCTCACGCTCGCCGAGATCGACCAGTCATACGGCTCCGATCCGCCGGTGCGCGTGTCGGTGACGACGATCGTGTTGAGCGCACCCGACGCGACGAAGCTGCCGTTCTGCTCGACCGCGGTGCCGAGGCTCGCGGCGTCACCGCTGCCCCATGCCCACGAGAACGCCCCGCTGGGCTCGGTCGGGGTCGTCGTCTCGGGCACGGTGACGGTGATCTCGTCCTCGCCCGCCGGCTCGACGGGCGTCTCGCCCGCGCCCTCGATCGTGGCCGTGACCGAGAAGTCGTCGAGCACGGTGCCCGCCGCGTACAGCGGGTTGGCGCCGGCGCCCTCCTCCGTGACGACGACGTTCGTGCCGGTCACGGTGACCTGGTCGCCGTCGATCGTGACGACGGGCGAGCCGATGTCGGCGAGGACGACGTCGGTCTCGTTGAAGGTGCCCTGCGGGAACGAGCCGAAGGCGATGTCGGCCTTCACGTAGGTGTCGGCGACGATGCTCGCCTCGGCGCCGTCGACGACGATCGAGATGTTCGAGAGCGCGACGTCGAAGAAGTGCGCCGTGTAGGTGAACTGCGCCTTGCCCGCGGTGTCGATCGTGACGGTGTCGGCGTCGACGACGTGACCGCCCGCGACGGGGAACAGGAAGCCCGCGTTCGCCGCCGTGCCGTTGCGCTCGGCGCCGTCGGCGGCAGTGATCTGACCGCCGCTGGAGACGTAGTTGCGGAAGCTCGCCTTGTAGCCCCAGTCGAGGTCGCCGCTGTCGGCGACGACGTCGTTCTCCGCCGCGTTCGCCGGTGCGGCGAAGGCGACGCCCGCCAGGGTGAGGGCTGCGGCGGCGAGGGTCGCGGCGGTGCCGCGGCCGAGCCGCCTGGTGATCGTGGAGTCCACGTTCGTCCTTTCGCTGTGTGATCCACCCGTTCGGCACGCGCCGAACGGGACGGGTTGAACCAAGGTAAACCTAACTTAGGTGAGCCTCACCTTACAAGTCGAGAAGGCGGCTTCATCCACGGGAGGATCGGGATCCCCGCGAGGTGCATGGCGGCGAGCGCCGCGACGAGACCCGCGAGCATCGCGACGAGCCCCGGGAGCGAGAAACGCGAGAACCAGTCCCCCGCGTCGGGGATGAGCCCGGTGCCATCCGTCCGGACGAGGCTCGCCGTCGCGGTGGTCGGCGCCGCGGCGGCCGCAGCCGTCGTGGTCGTGACGGGCGCCGCGGCGGTGGGCGCCGCGGGCGCCGCCGTGGTCGTGCGCGCTCCGAGGCTCGGCTGCAGCACCTGCCCCGTGCCCTGCGCGGGCGACTGCACGGGCGGGTCCGACGACACCGGGACGGCGGCATCGTAGCTGACGTACAGCGTCGTGGGCGGCTTCACGCTGTCGCGCTGCCCGTTCGTCGTCATCCAGTAGCCGGCCTGCCCGAGCCGCTCCTGGAACTGCAGGAACGTCGCCGGGAACGCCCCCCAGTACGCCGCGTTGTCGAGCGTCTTGGCTGCCTGGCCGTCGATGGCGGACGCCACGCCGACGTAGGCGGGGATCTCCGCGAACCCGCCGGAGGAGAGCTGCGCGTCGTGGATCTCCGCGATCACGACGTCATCGGCCGAGATCGGCGCCCACTTCGACATGTCGTCGCGCGAGCTGGCGTAGCCGCTGAGATCGGCCGTGACGACGCCGTCGCCGTCGGCATCCATGACGAGCCTCGGGTCGCTCGCGCTCCAGTACGACATGCCGCCGTAGAACGCGACGGTGAATGAGCCCGTCCACTGGATCTCCACGCCCTCGGCGGAGGCCTCCCCCACGCCACCCGAGACGACGACCTGCGACTCGGTGCGGCTCGTGAGCGAGGTCGACGAGACGGGCACCCCGTCGCGGTCCAGGCACTTCGTCTCCCAGGTCGCGGGGGCCCATCCACCCGTCGACGTCGCCTTCACGATCGAGACATTGCCGCTCTCCGATGCGTAGAAGCCGTCCGAGGCCGTCCACTCGCGGGCGCCGCCCGCATCGCCGGCGACGCCGGCGGAGAGGAAGTTGCATCCCCCGGCGAACGCGCCGCTGTTCGCCTCGTCGCTCACTCCCCAGCGCAGCTCCGCGTTCGCGATCTCCCCCTCGCCCGCATCGCCGCCGCCGGATGCGGCGTCGGGGATGGTGACGGTGAGGTCGGAGCCGTCGCCGTCCTCCGCCGACGCCGATGCGATGCCCGCGAGCGGCGCGACGATCAGGCCGAGCACGATGCCCGCGGCCGCGACGGCCTTCACGCCGTCACCGCCGTGCGGGCGCGGCGCGCTCTCGCGGCGCGCACGATCGCGGTGACGACGTTCGCGACGACGAGGACGGCCGCGAGGGCGACGGCCACGAGCATGACGGTGATGACCCAGGCGGGCGCTCCGCTCTCGGTGGCGGCCGCCGCGCCGGCGACGGCGTTCGCCGCCACGGTGATCTCGGTCTCGACGACGCCCTCCGTCGCGGCGCCCGTCACGGTGACGAGATGCGTGCCCGCCGCGAGGTCGGCGGGCAGCTGGAGGACGCCCGCGACCTCGCCTGCGGCACCCGCCGCGAGCGGCCCGACCGCGGAGACGCCACCGTCGAGGGTCGCGACGACCTGCTCGCCGGCCGCGAACCCGCGCGCCGTGAACGAGAGCACGTCGCCGGCGGTGAGGGTCCCGGTGCCGATGCCGAGGCGGAGATCCCCGATCGCGACCGCTTCCTGCGCCGTCGCCCCCGGGGCGGCGTCTGCGGAGTCCGCGGCATCTCCCGAGGCGGCCGACGCGTCGGATCCCGTCGCCGCCTCGGTCGCCGGTGCTTCCGCTCCCGCCTCCGGCACGACGAACTCGACGGGCGTGAAGGTCTCGTTGGCGGCGTTCTTCACACCATGAGCGCCGAACGTGATGACGCCGCACTGCACCGACAGGCAGTCGACCGTCGTGGCGTTGCCGCTGCGGTCGAGCGCCTGGAACTGCGGACCGGGCACGGTCATCTGCACCGACCACGAGCCGGACGCGTCGATGACGGCCTGCGCCGACGCCTCCGTCTCGCTGCCGGGGAACGAGACGAAGCGCTGGTAGCCCTGATTGTCCTTCGACTCGCTGTCGGGGATGTAGAGGTAGTCGTCGCCGACGACGCCGCCCTCACTGGGCTTCCAGCCGGCCGGGTCGACCCATCCGAAGAGCACGTAGATGCCGCCGAAGCCGCCCTGCACGGACTGGAATCCGGAGCCGGACACCGTGATCGCCGTCGCGTACTCGGCGTCGACGCGGCCGTCGCCGAGCGTGCTCGTCACGGAGACGCCGGCTGCCGCGTGCGCCGCCGTCGCGGGGGCGAGGAGCGCCGCCCCCAGCGCGATGAGCGCCGCGGCCGCGGCGGCGCGGACCCGGCGGACGGCGCGACGGGCGGTCGCGACTGGCGGAGTGGTCATGGGTCGGTCCCTTCGGGTGGGAGCACGTGCGCGATGCCCGTGCGGACGACGTCGGAGAGGGCGGGAGGCGCCGCGCCTCGATCGGGGACGACGAGCGGGGGCTCGCCGGGGAACGGCGCGATCACGCGCACCGGGTGGCCGTAGACATCGCTCAGGAGCGCGGCGTCGAGCGCGCGGGCGGGGCTGTCGACCACCCGCAGCCGCCCGTCGTGGAGCACCGCGATGCGGTCGGCGTGCGCGGCCGCGAGGTTGAGGTCGTGCAGCACGATGAGCGCCGCGCCGCCGGCCGCCGCGTGCGCGCGGGCACGGAGCAGCACGCGCTCCTGGTGCCGGATGTCGAGCGCCGCCGTCGGCTCGTCGAGCACGAGGACGGGCGCCGCCTGGGCGAGCGTGCGCGCCAGGGCCGCCCGCGACCGCTCTCCGCCGGAGAGCTCCGTCGTGCGCCGCGCCGCGAGGTGCGCGACCTCGGCATCGGCGATCGACGCGGCGATCACGGCGTCGTCGTCGTCCGCGAGGGGATGGCCGCGCCACGGCGTGCGCCCCATCTCGACGACCTCGGCCACGGTGAAGGGGAACGACACCTCGTTCGCCTGCAGCAGCACCGCCCTCGTGCGGGCGAGCTCCCGCCGTCCCGTCCGCGCGATCGGCTCGCCGAGCAGCCGCACGTCGCCGCCGTCGAGGGCGACGTCGCCGACGAGCGCCGCGAGGAGCGTCGACTTGCCAGCGCCGTTGGGGCCCACGAGCACGAGCACCTCGCCGCGGCGCAGGTCGATGTCGATGCCGTCGAGCAGCAGGCGTCCGCCGAGGCGCACCCGCAGCCTGCGGGCCTCGATGAGCGCGGTCATGCCCATCCCCCCGACCGTCGGCGCGCCCGTCGGAGCAGCCAGAAGAAGAAGGGGCCGCCCACGAGCGCCGTGATCATCCCGATCGGCAGCTCGGCGTAGGGCACGAGCGTGCGCGCGGCGAGGTCGGCCGCGCTCAGCAGCACGGCGCCGCCGAGCGCGCTCGCGGGCAGCAGGAGCCGGTGACCGGGCCCGAGGATCATCCGGAAGACGTGGGGCACCACGAGGCCGACGAACGCGATGATGCCGCAGGTCGCCACACCCACCGCCGTGAGGAGCGCCACGAGGGCGATGGCGATCATGCGCAGCCGCTCGACGTCGACCCCGAGATGGCGCGCCTGGCGCTCGCCGAGCGCGAGCAGGTCGAGGCGCCGGGCGAGCAGCAGGCAGGCCGCCGTGCCAAGCACGAGGAAGGGCGCGGCGACGGCCACGTCCTGCCAGCGGGTCCCGTTGAGCGAGCCCATCTGCCAGAAGACGATCTGCTCGCGCTGCTGCGTGTCGCCGAGGAACACGAGGAGCGCGATGACGGCGCCGCCGAGCGCGTTGACCGCGACGCCCGTGAGCACGATCGTGACCACCTCGGTGCGCCCACCCGACCGCGAGGAGAGGTAGACGAGGAGGGTCGTGAGCACCCCCGTGGCGAAGGCGAACGCGAGCGCCGTGAAGCTGCCGAGGAAGGAGAAGCCGAAGACGATGACGAGGCACGCCCCGATGGCGGCGCCGCTCGAGACGCCGACGACGGCGGGCTCGGCGAGCGGGTTGCCGAAGACGCCCTGCATGACGGCTCCGGAAATGGCGAGGCCTGCGCCGACGAGCGCGGCGAGCACCACGCGGGGGAAGCGGACGGCCCAGAGCGTCGCGTCGCCCTGCGGATGAGCCGGGCCGGGCAGCGCGGGGAGGCTGAGCCATCCGGCACCGGCACCCTGGACGGCGGCGTTCCAGTGGCCCACGAGCGAGCCGACGACCTCCCCCGGGGGGATGCGGAGCTGTCCCGTGCCCGCCGACACGACGAGCAGGATGGCGAGGGCCGCCGCGAGCGCCGCGAACGTGGCGATGCGCACGGTGCGCGACCGGCCGACGCGCGGATTCGCGCGCGCGGCGGCCGCGCCCCCGGAGTCACCCGCGCGGACGCCGGGCTCCACCGCGGTCACGGCGCTCACCGCGCCTCGTCGGGGGCGTAGACGGCGACGGCGAGGGCATCGAGCACGTCTGCCGTCGCGGGGCCGAAGCTGAGGATCTCGGTGTCGTCCATGTCGACGAAGCGGCGGTTCTCGCCGGCGGGGGTCTGCGCGAGGGCGGGCAGCTGCTCGAGGAGGCCGTCGACGCCGCCGGCCGACTCGATGCCCTTAGTCATGACGAGCACGAGCTCGGGCGCCGCGGCGATGATGCCCTCGTCGGTGACGGGCTTCATCCCCTCCCAGCCGATCTCGGCCGCGACGTCGTAGCCGCCGAGCGCGTCGATGAGCGACTGAGCGCCCGATCCCTCTCCGAAGAGGTAGTACACGCCCGCATTGCCGCGCACGTAGAGGAAGACCATCCGCAGCTTGTCGGCATCGTCCTGCGGCGCGACGGCGGCGATCTCGGCGATCTTCGCGTCGATGAGCGACTGCGTGCGCGCCGCGAGCACCTCGCCTCGCTCGGTCACGCCGAGGGAGGCCGCGACGGCGCCGATGAGGTCGTCGACGTTCTCGGTCGACCGCGCGGAGTCGAAGACGACGACGGGGATGCCGGCGTCGCGCATCTGCAGGATGACGTCCCACGGGCCGAGGCTCGTGTCGGTGAGGATGACGGTGGGGGCGAGCTCGAGGATGGCCTCCGCGTTCAGATCGTGGCCGTTCTCGGTGACGACGGGCCGGTCGGAGATCTCGGGGAACGCGCTCGACACGTCGCGGCCGACGACGCTGTCGCCGAGGCCGAGCTCGAAGACGATGCGCGAGAGCGATCCGTAGATGTCGAGGGTGAGGATGCGGCTCGTGTCGGTCACCGTCACCTGCGTGCCCTGGTTGTCGACGACGGAGACGGGCAGCGTCTGGGCGCCGTCGGTCACGGGGTCGATCGCGGAGGCGGCCGACACGGCGGTGCTGGGGCCGGTGAGCGCGTGGGGATCCGCGGCGACCTCGACGGTCTCGAGGCGGGGTGTCACGGCTCCCGCTGCGGCCGTCGTACCGCCCGCGGCGGTGCAGGCCGACAGCGCGGCGACGATCGCGACGAGCAGGGTGGCCGCGATGCCGCGGCGGAGGGAACGGGGACGCATGGAGGACTCTCGGGTGGGTAAGGGATACCTAAGTACGAAATGTCAGCGTAGCAAGGCTAGCCTTACCTTCATGACCCACGTCTTCCCCGACGAGGTGGTCGCGGCGGTGCTCCGGCACATGAACGGCGACCACACCGACGACAACCTCCTGATCGTCCGCGCGTTCGCCGACCCTGCGGCGGCCTCGGCCGTCATGACCCGGTTCGACGGCGACGGCGGCGAGTGGGAGGCGACGGCAGCCGACGGCACGACGTCGACCGTCCGCGTCCCGTGGCCCGGCGGCGCGATCGACGACCGCCCTGCGGTGCGCCGCGAGGTCGTGGCCCTGTACGACGCCGCGTGCGCCGCGCTCGGCCTCGAGCCCCGGCCGCACTGACCCCTCCTCCCCCTTCCCCCGAGCCCGGAAGACCGCCATCATGACGAACGTGATCCCCCTCTCCGCCGCCATCCGCACGCGCTCGCAGGCCGCGCACTCGTCGAGCGAGGGCGCCGGCTTCATGTCGTCCCTCCTGCGCGGCGAGCGCACGCGCGACGACTACATCTCGCTCGTCGCGCAGCACTACTTCATCTACTCGGCCCTCGAGGCCGCGACCGAGCGCATGCGCGACGAGCCGGTCGCCGCGCGCTTCATCAGCGACAAGCTCACGCGGCTGCCCGCTCTCGAGGCCGACCTCGCGTTCCTGCTCGGCGGCGGATGGCGCGAGCGGATCGCACCGCTCCCCGCGACGGCACGCTACGTCGCACGCATCGAGCAGGTCGGCGCGACGTGGGCCGGGGGGTTCGTCGCGCACCACTACACGCGGTACCTCGGCGACCTGTCGGGCGGACTCCACATCGGGCGGGTCATCCGACGCCAGTTCGGGTTCGAGACCAACGGCATCGGGTTCTACCTCTTCGGCGACATCGCCGACCCGACGGCGTTCAAGGACCACTACCGCGACGAGCTCGATGCGGCTCCGTGGGATGACGCCGAGAAGGAGCGCGTGATCGACGAGGTGCTGCTCGCCTACCGCTTCAACACCGAGGTCTTCGAGGAGCTCGCCATCGAGCGCGGGAGCGCGATCGCCTGACCGCCGCGCGGCGGCGGGCTACGGGGCGGCGTGCTTCGCCGCCGCGATGTGGCCGAGCTGCCGCCAGACGAGCAGCAGGGTGATCCCCGCTCCGGCGAACGCGAACCACCACGGTGCGGTGAGGCCCCACACCTGCGCGATGGCGCCGCCGAGCCCCTGGCCGACGACCATCCCGCCGAAGACGCACACCATGTTGAGCGAGCCGACGCGGCCCTGCAGGGCCGTCGGGACGACGCGCTGGCGCACCGTCGTCGAGATCGTGTGCCACACGAACGCGTACGCGCCGAAGCCCGCCATGATGACGAGCGCGACCCATCCCTCCGTCGTCAGCGCGAAGGCGAGGTGCATGAGCACCTCGAGCGAGAGGCACACGCGCATGAGCGTCGCGAACGAGACGCGCCGCTCGAGCCATCCGAATGCGAACGTGGCGACGATGCCGCCGAGGGCCGAGGCCGTCGTGAGCGCGCCGTAGCCGACCGGCCCCATGCCGAGGTGGTCGGTGGCGTAGAGCACGAGCACGCCCCACGGCGCCGCCCACGTGATGTTGAAGACGAGGATGACGAGCGCGAGCGTGCGCATGGGCGGGTTGCGGAGGATCCACCGCAGGCCCTCCGCGATGTCGCGGCGCACGGGCGGATGGCCTCCCTCGCGCGGCGGCAGGGGCGGCAGCGCGATGCGCGAGACGAGGACGACGGCGAGAGACACGCACACGACCTGCGCCGCGAAGGGCCACACCATCCCGGCGGCGAAGAGGAAGGCGCCGACGGGCGGGCCCGCGAACTGGTTCGCGACGAGGTAGCCGCCCTGCATGCGCGCGTTGGCGAGTCCGAGGTCGCCCGGCGGCACGATCATCGGCAGCACCGTGCTCGACGCCGAGTCGGCGAACACCTCGGCGACGCCGTAGAGGAACATGACCGCGAGCACGACCGCGATCGACACCGTCCCCGTGGCGATGAAGACGCACAGCACGCCGACGACGACGGCGCGCACGCCGTTCGCGGCCATGACGAGTCGGCGGCGGTCGAAGCGGTCGGCGATCGCGCCGGCGTGCAGGCCGAACAGCAGCCACGGCAGGTACTGCAGCATCGCGGCGAGGGCGACGAGCAGGGGCGCGTCGGTCTGAGAGGCGACGAGCAGCGGGCCTGCGGCGAGGGCGACGCCGTCGCCGACGTTGCTCGTCCACGCCGAAGCGAGCAGCCAGCGGAACCCCGGACCCATGCGCCGCGGTGCGATGAGGTCGCCCAGTGATGCCACGGTCATCCATTCTGGCCGAACTACGCTGGCGGGCATGGCCTGGTCGACGCGCAGCTCCCGCACCGTGTACGAGAACCCGTGGATCCGCGTGCGCGAGGATGCCGTCGGCCGCCCCGACGGCGGCGAGGGCGTCTACGGCGTCGTCGAGCTGCGGCATCCCGCCGTGTTCGTCGTGGCGCTCGACCCCGACGACCGCGTGCTGCTCGTCGAGGTCGACCGCTACACGGTCGGCCCGTCGTGGGAGGTCGTCGCGGGCGGCAGCGACGGCGAGCCCGCCGAGGTCGCCGCGCGGCGCGAGCTGCGCGAGGAGTCGGGGCTCGAGGCTGACGAGTGGATCGAGGTCGGGCGCATGAACGCGCTCAACGGCATCTGCGTCGCGCCGGAGACGGTGTTCATCGCGCGCGGTCTGCGGGCCGTCGCCGACGCCGCGCCCCATCAGGCGGAGGAGGGCATCACGTCGTCGCAGTGGGTGCCCCTCGACGAGGCGCTTCGGATGACCGTCGACGGGCGGATCACCGACGGGGAATCGATCGCCGCGCTCGGGATGGCCGCGGTTCGGCTGCGGATGCTCTGAGCATCGACGCCGCCGATGCCCTGCATCGACGGAGTCGGGTTCCCCTCGCGCGGGCCGGTCCGTAGCGTCGGGGCATGGGCTTCCCCGGACTCGATGGAGAGACGGTGGTCGTCACGGGTGCGGCGGGCGGCCAGGGTGCCGCAGAGGCGCTGCTGCTCGCCGGCGCCGGTGCGCGCGTCGTGGCGACGGACATCCGCGACGGCGCGACGGACCTGCTCGACGCCGCGGTCGGACTGCCCGGCAGCGTGACCTACCGGCGTCTCGACGTCGCATCGGAGCGGGACTGGGCCGAGCTCGCGGGGGCTCTCGATGGCAGGGCCGTCAAGGGACTCGTCAACAACGCCGGCGTCACGCACCGGGTGCGCATCGGCGCGGTCGACCGCGCCGAGTGGGATCGGGTGCTCGCGATCAACGTGACGGGTGCGATGCTGGGCATCCAGGCGTTGCTGCCGCTCATGGGCGCCGGCTCCTCGATCGTCAACATCGGGTCCGCCGCCGCCGTGTCCGGTCACTACACGGCGGCCTATACGACGAGCAAGTGGGCGCTGCGCGGCCTCACCCACTCGTGCGTCACCGAGCTCGGCCCGAGGGGCATCCGCGTCAACATCGTGCACCCCGGGTTCATCCGCACCGAGATGACCGCCTCCGCGCCCGCCGCCTTCGCCGACGCGAACCTGCGTCTCGCTCCGCTCGGCCGCGCGGGCGAGGCCGACGAGGTCGCACGGGTCGTCGCGTTCCTCCTGTCGGATGCCGCCGCCTATGTCACGGGCGCCGAGCTCTCCGTCGACGGGGGCCAGCGGCTCTCCGGCGCCTCGGCCATCCTGTCGGAGGCGCTGCGCGGGGCGTGACGGTTCAGGCCCCGGTCGACCCGGCTTCCGTCACCGACACGTCGGTGCGGTGGAAGTTCTGGAACGAGCGGGAGGCGGTCGGGCCGCGCTGACCCTGGTAGCGGTTGCCGTAGGGGCCGGAGCCGTACGCGTTCTCCGCGGCCGACGTGAGCTGGAAGAAGCAGAGCTGGCCGATCTTCATGCCGGGCCACAGCTTGATCGGCAGGGTCGCGACGTTCGCGAGCTCGAGGGTGACGTGCCCCGTGAAGCCGGGGTCGATGAACCCGGCCGTCGAATGCGTGATGAGGCCGAGGCGACCCAGCGACGACTTGCCCTCGAGACGCGCGGCGATGTCGTCGGGCAGCGTCACCTGCTCGAACGTCGCGCCCAGCGCGAACTCGCCGGGGTGGAGGATGAAGGGCTCGTCGGGCTTCACCTCGATGAGGCGCGTGAGCTCGGGCTGATCCTCTGCCGGGTCGATGAAGGGGTACTTGTGGTTGTCGAAGAGGCGGAAGTACCGGTCGAGCCGAACATCCACACTGGAGGGCTGCACCATCGCGAGGTCGAGGGGGTCGAGCCCGATGCGGTCGGCGTCGAGCTGGGCCTTGATGTCGCGATCCGAGAGCAGCACGGTGCCAGCGTAGTCGGACGCGGCCATCCGCCTCACTGCCCGTATCGCGAGACGTCGTCGACGACGGAGGCGCCGCGAGCGGCTCGCCCGCGTGCATCGACGATCACGGGCGGTGTGGCGCTCGTCTCTCCCCAATGCCGCCGACGCTACCCTGCACGCCGCTGCTGTTATGCCGGCGAGGTCGCGTCTCGTACGCGTACGGGGCTGTAGTTCAATGGCAGAACTTCTGCTTCAGATATGCGGGACAAGGCATCGCGGGCCAGTAGAGTTCATCTACATTCACTCGCGTTCATCATGACTCACGGACCAGTTTGGCGCGTTTCCGCCCAGTACGCGCCATCGATTGCACGGGTCTGCGCGTAGCCTCTCGCCATGGACTTCCTCGCCGACGGCGTCGAGCCCGCATGCCCGACCTGCGGGACGGTGCTGCACGCGCACCCGCGCGGCTGGTGGTCTGTCAGCGCGGGGCCCGGGTGCGACGTGCGCGTTGGCGGATGAACCCGAATACAACGGTCCCGATGAACAACACGATCCCGATGATCGCCAGCCAGAGCAGACCCTCGAAGGCGAACCCCACGATCGAGAGCACGAGCCAGGCGACGAGCAGGATGACGAGCACGGTCCACATGTTCAGTCCCTTCCGTATTGTGCGGCGATCGGACAGCGGAACACGTCGCGCTCCCCGAGTCCGACGCGGTTGATGTAGCGCACCACGATCGCGTACGAGGCGACCAGGCTGGTCTGCGCATAGGGGATGCCGTGCGTGCGGCAGTAGTCGGCGACGATCGGTGCGGCCTTGCGCAGGTGCGGTCGCGGCATCGAGGGGAAGAGGTGGTGCTCGATCTGGTGGTTCAGACCGCCCATCAGGGCATCGACGAACCGTCCGCCGCGGATGTTCCGGCTCATGAGCACCTGCCGGCGCAGGAAGTCGAGCTTCACGTCGTGCGGCACGATGGGCATCCCCTTGTGATTGGGCGCGAATGACATCCCCATGTACACCCCGAACAGCCCGAGCTGCACGCCGAGGAACGCGAAGGCGATCCCGGGCGAGAGGACGAGGAAGATGAGAGCGTTGAAGCCGACGAGACGGACGACGAGGAAGGCGATCTCGATCCAGCGCCGGTCCACGTGCTCGCGCGCGATTACGCGTCGCACGCCAGACGCGTGGAGCGAGAGGCCCTCGAGCAGGAGCAGCGGGAAGAAGAACGCTCCCTGGTGAGCGCGCAGCCAGGTGAGGATCGGGCCGTGCGAAACGGCTCGCTGCTCGCGGGTGAGGGCGATCACCGGCAGGTCGATGTCGGGGTCGGAGCCCTCCTTGTTTGGGTTCGCGTGGTGCCGTGTGTGCTTGTGCTGCCACCAGCTGTAGCTCATCCCGACCAGCAGGTCGGCGAGCACGATGCTTGTCCAGTCGTTCCAGCGGCCGGAGGAGAAGATCTGCCGGTGCGCCGCGTCGTGGCCGAGGAAGGCGAGCTGGGTGAGAACGGCCGCGAACACCACCGCGGTGAAAAGCTGCCACCAGGTGTCGCCGAGGAGGATGAACACGACGACGCACCCGACGAGCGCGATCGGAAGCAGGATCAGCCGCACCCAGTAGTAGCCGTATCGCCGTCTGAGCAGGCCCTGGCTGCGGATCTGGTCAGCCAGCGCCGTGAACTCGCTACCGCGGGGTCGCTCCGACCGTGGCCCTCGGGAAACAGTCTCGCGGATGCCGGACATCGCCATCACCCCATGTCGCTCCGACCCTTCAGCGGGCCGAGCCGCCTTCCTCGTACCAGTCCGAAACGCGGTCGTCGTCTGACGGCACGGCGGCCAGGGCGCGCGGGGTGAACCGCACCGATTCGGCGAGCGCGGCGACCTTCGCCGCGCGGTCTTCCTCTCGTCCAGCGGCCGCCCTCAGGAGCGCCCGGTCGGCGTCGCGTTTCGAGCGGAGCGCGATGCTCACGTCGGCGAGGCGTTTGGCGATCACGGCCGCGAGACCGTCCCGCAGTTCCTCGAGGTTGGTGCCGGAGATCCTGAGCCGTCGGTCCGAGACCTCGATGGCGGCGTCCGGGTATCCGAGGTCGATCATCATGCGGTGCGTCTCATCGGAGCGGAGTGCGATGATCTCCTCCGCGTCGGGGCGGCGATCGAAGACGGCTTCCACCGTGTATCGAGCGGGGGCGTCTGCCGTGAGCAGCGTGTGGGGCAGGGAACTGACGAGTACCGCGGAGAGTCCGAGCGGTGCGAGGTCACCTCCGGTCGAGCCTGAATAGGTGTCCATGTTCTGACGCTACGGCGGGTGCGCGCGCGACACATGGGGTTGCGTCGACGAGGAAGACGTGCTCCCGCCCCGGCCCAGTGGGCACCGCCGATGCTGTCGACCTTGATGGGGGCGTAGAGGTGGACCTCGTGGCCGTCGGTCGCGGTGTAGAAGGTCTTGCCGGCCCAATAGTCGGCGCTGATGGTGCCGGCGGCGATGGGGCCGTGGCCGCCGAGGATGGTCTCGAGGGCGGTGAAGTTGACGAGGGTCACGGCGTCCTCGGCAGTCTTGGGCTGGCTGCCCGTGGGTGTCACGTATTCGACGGGCGTACCCGCCGAACGGCAGCGAGCGCGTTTCCGTCCCATAAGCGTCCCATTTGCCGGAAACGTACCCGACCTGTAGGCTCGACTCACTCGCTCCTGCCGCGTGATTCCGCGGCAGATCGGGTACGGGGCTGTAGTTCAATGGCAGAACTTCTGCTTCCCAAGCAGACAGCGCGGGTTCGATTCCCGTCAGCCCCTCCATATGTGAATTCCAAAGCTATCTCGGACTTTCTGGAGTTGCTTCAGACTGAAGTTCCACTTCGATCCCGCGCACGTTCAGCCCCATACCCGGTTGCCGCCAGCCCATGACAGTTAGCCCACCGAGGCGACCTGGTCGCTCAAGGGCAGTGGGAATCGGAGTGTCCAGTTGGACCCGGAGCGGACGTGCATCGTCGATGATGCACTCGCCGAGAGCGCTACGCGCGCAATCGCACCGTTTCTTCGCCCCGTTCGAGGACCAGTCCGGACCCAGACGGGCTCTTCGCAGTTGAGGGTGTAGTCGGGGTGTGCGCGGTGGTGGCTGGATAGGTGTCGAGGTCCCCCGAGGATGGAAGTTCCTACGCTCGTCATCCGGAAGACCTCGACGTGTTCAACGCTACCTTCGCCGCGCCCTGTCTCACCACGTTCTGCCGCCTCGACGAACTCGGCCTCGAGGCCGTCGGGCAGCATCTCAAGGCTGATCGGGCGGTGATCGAGTGCCGGGTCGTCGACGACGATCCGTGGTGCCGCAAGTGCGGAGCAAAGGGTGTGCCGCGGGACACGGTGGTCCGTCGGCTCGCGCATGAGCCGTTCGGGCACAGACCCACGCTCCTGCTGGTGAGGGTGCGCCGCTACCGGTGCGCGCACTGCGGGCGCACGTGGCGGCAGGACACGTCGAAGGCCGCCGCGCCGCGCGCGAAGATCTCTCGTGGCGGGCTCGGCTGGGCGCTGACAGCGATCGTCGTGGATCACCTCACGGTGACCCGCGTGGCGGCCGGTCTCGGAGTGTCATGGCATACCGCGAACAGCGCGATCATCGCCGAGGGTCGAAGGCGACTGATCGACGACGCGGCCCGGTTCGACGGTGTCACCACGATCGGCGTCGACGAGCACGTCTGGCGCCACACACGCCTCGGCGACAAGTACGTCACCGTGATCATCGACCTCCCCCCCCCCCCCCGCCTGCGAGAAGACCGGCCCCGCGCGCCTGCTGGACATGGTTGAAGGACGCTCCAAGGCCGCCTTCAAGCAGTGGCTCGCGGGCCGCCCGAAGCAGTGGCGGGACGGGATCGAGGTGGTCGCGATGGACGGATTCAGCGGGTTCAAGACCGCCGCCGCGGAAGAGCTCCCCGACGCGGTCCCGGTGATGGACCCGTTCCACGTCGTCCGCCTCGCCGGCGACGCCCTCGACCGCTGCCGGCAGCGGGTGCAGCAGGACACGCTCGGGCATCGCGGCCGCGCTGGCGACCCGCTCTACAAGGCGCGCCGCACGCTCCACACCGGCTTCCGCAACCTCACGAACTATGTCGCGAGATCCGTGCTCGAAGCCGGAGGATTCAGACCCCACCTACACCCTTGATTCCGAAGAGCCTGTTATCGATGCCGTTCCGTTGGCCGAGGTCGCTGGGGCCGACCTTGTTGAGGGTTTCCGCGAGAAGGAGCGCGTCCATGCTGAGCAATTTCTCGGGGGCGTGCTGGACGCCGATCTTGGTGAGGAACTGGTGGGCAATTTCTGCAGCCCACCAGGCAGGGATGACGCGGGATGCGCCGCCCGAGAATCCGGCGAGGTGATGGTAAAGGCCGTCCGCGCTGGGGCGGATGGGAGTGCGAGGCTGGAGAATCCGCCAGCGCTGTGGCCGGTGACGGTGACGCTGTTCGGGTCACCGCCAAAGCGCGCGATGCCTGCTCCGCAGCCACGGTGAGCACATCCAGCAGCACCCGGAATAGCTTTGGAAGTGACACCATATCTCCCCCGGCCGCCGCGGGACGTCCCACCGTTCGCCGATCGGATGGTCGGCGCGGGTGAACACGCCGCCGATCGGCTCCGACCGGTCGGGCTCGCCGGAGACGACCTCGCCGCGGCGACGCCGCTCGGCGCCCGCGTCGTCCTGCGGCACGTACCCGATCGCCTCGCCCGCTGCGAGCGGGAACCAGTCCGGCGCATTGCGCGAGACGCCCCAGACGACGTGGTGGCGTCCGTCGGCCAGGGCGATCGACGCCTCGCACAGCCGGGCGGCGTCGCCCGCCGACAGCCACGTCGCGATCGTACGGCCGTCGCCGGGGCTCTCCTCGAAGGTGCAGATCCGGGCGCTGACGACGGTCAGGCCGAAACGGTCGGCGTACAGCGATCCGAGCGCCTCCATGGCGGCCTTCGTCACGCCGTAGTAGCTGTCGGGGCGCGGCACCCGGGCCGCCGGGTCGGACACCTCGGCCGGCAGCCGGAAGCCCGCGGCGTGGATCGAGCTCGCCAGCATCACGCTGCGCACGCCGGCCTCGTGCGCAGACTCGAGAACGATGCGCGTGCCATCGATGTTGACGCGCAGCAGGTCGGCCCACGGCGCCTCGGTCGCGATCCCGGCGAGATGGATGACCGCGTCCGCCCCGCGCATCGCGTCCGTCATCGCCCCGGCGTCCTCGATCGACGCGTCGATCCACTCGCCCTCGCCCGCACCCGCTGGCTCCGCCCGGTCGACGAGGCGCAACGCCCGTCCGTCCCTCCTCAGCAGCGGTACGACGGACCGGCCGATCCGACCCGCCGCCCCCGTCACGACGATGATCTCCGTTGACATCGACCTCTCCTCTGTCTACTGTCGGAAGCCAGGGTGTGAATCCATTCACATTCCCCGAGTCCGCCCACTGTAGCGCGCGTCTCCATGACATCACGCGACACGGCGGCGCAGAAGACCTCTGCGGGGCGGGGGCGCGCCGCCTCCCGCCCCGCAGGGCCGAGGCAGGAGCCCATGAGCCGCATCCGCACCGTCGAGGTCCTCCCCCTCGCCTTCCCCGATCCCCCGCTGCGCAACAGCTGGGGCGTCCACGAACCGCTCGCCCTCCGCACCCTCGTCGTCCTCACGCTCGACGACGGCACGACGGGCTTCGGCGAGACAAGCGGAGAGCAGCCGCTGCTCGGTCGCCTCGAGCGCGCCGCCGCACGTCTGGTCGGCCTCCGCGTCGACCGCCCGGAGACGCTGCGCGCCGCCGTCGACGAGGCCATCGGACCGCACGTGGATGCGATCGAGCGGCGCAAGGCCTTTTCTCCGTTCGAGGTCGCCGCGCTCGACGCGCTGGGACACCTCGAAGACGTCGGCGTCGTCGACCTGCTCGGCGGCCGCGCCCGCGACGGCATCGACTACGCGGGGTACCTCTTCTACAAGTGGGCGGGCCATCCCGGGCAACCCGACGACGAGTGGGGTGCAGCCGAGGATCCCGCCGGCATGGTCCGGCTCGCGAAGCGGATGATCGCGCGGTTCGGCTTCCGCTCCCTCAAGCTCAAGGCGGGCGTCCACCCGCCCGACGTCGAGGTCGCGACCCTGAAGGCGCTCGCGTCCGCCTTCCCCGGCGTCCCGCTTCGCATCGACCCCAACGCGGCGTGGAGCGTCGACACGGCCGTCGAGGTCGCCCGCGCGCTCGCCGGGACGGTGGAGTACCTCGAAGACCCGACGCCGGGGATCGAGGGGATGGCCGAGGTGCGCCGCCGGGGAGGCGTGCCGCTCGCGACGAACATGGTCGTCGTCTCGGCCGAGACGCTCGCGCCCGCGGCCGACGCGGGCGCCGTCGACGTCGTGCTGGCCGATCATCACTACTGGGGCGGCCTCGCGGCCACCCGCGAGCTCGGTCGCGCATGCGCAGAGCGGGGCATCGGCCTCGCGATGCACTCCAACTCGCACCTCGGCGTATCGCTCGCGGCGATGACGCATGCCGCCGCGGCGACCCCCGAGCTCGACCGCGCGTGCGACACGCACCTCCCGTGGAACATCGCCGACGACATCCTCGAACCGGGTGCCATCACCATCCGCGACGGCCGCGTGCAGGTGCCCGACGGCCCCGGCCTCGGCGTCGACATCAGACGCGACGTCGTCGACCGCCTGCACCGGCTCCGCCTCGCCTCCGGCCGCTCGGGTCGCGACGACACCGCCTATGCGCGTACCGTCGACCCCGACTACGATCCGACGCTGCCGAGGTTCTGATGCACACGACGTTCCGCCTGTACCCGTGGGACGTCGACGGCGACCCCGCCGCGGCGGCGCGCCTGCGCGACGCCGGCGTGGAGCGCGTGTCGCTCGCGGCCACCTATCACGCGGCCCGCGTCGTCACCCCGCACCACCCCCGGCACCGCATCCTGACGCTGCCCGCATCGGCGAGCTACCTCGACGACGCCGTCGGCCTGCCGCGCGGCACGGCCTCGTTCGCCCGGGCACGAGCTGCGCTCGAGGCGGAGGGGATCGCGGTCGGCACATGGGCCGTGATCGGCCACCTCGACGACGCCCTCCGTGAGCTCCCACGGGTCGTGAACGCCTTCGGCGACGAGCTCCCGCACGCCCCCTGCCTCTCGCACGTCGCCGTGCGCGAGGCGCTGCGCGCGATCTCGGCCGCCGCGGCCCGTGCGGCCGTCGGCGAGAACATCCACCTCGAGGCGATCGGATGGCAGGGCCTCGCGCACGGCTCGCTCCACGACAAGATCCACGGAGCGGACCTCTCCCCCGTCGAGGCCGAGCTGCTCTCGCTGTGCGTGTGCGCGGCATGCGCCGACGCGGCGGGACTCGAAGCCCCGGCCGCAGCCGTCCGCGCGGGCGACCGCGATGTCGTGTCGCGTCTGCGAGAGGCCCGGACGGCGACGGCCGACGCGTTCGCGCGTCTGCTCGTCGACGACGCCCTCGCCATCGGGGCGCGCGAGGTCTGCGTCGCCGTCGAGCAGACCGGCGGGCTCGACGGCGATCCGAGGATCGAGCGCCTCGTGGACTGCTGGGGCACGCCCGAGCGCGGGGTCGCGGCCCTCGACCGCGCCGGCGGCGGGACGGCCTACCTCGACATCCTCTCGACTCCTCGGGAGGGGTTCGCCGCGCACTGGCGCGCCCTCGTCTCCCACGGCGCCGACCGGCTGCACGTCTACCACGCGGGACTCGCGTCGCCCGCGCGCCTGGCCGCCGCCGTCGCGGCCGCGGCTCAGTTCTCCTGAGCCGCCATCAGCGCGGCAGCGACGTGTCGCGCACGACGAGGGCCGGAGCGAAGCGCGCCGCCGCGCCCTCCTCCCCCTCGAGGTCGAGGAGGATCCGCACGGCCGCCGCCCCGAGCGCCGCCGACGGGTGCCGGATGGTCGTGAGGGGCACGATCGCGAAGTCGGCGAACTCGATGTCGTCATAGCCGACGAGCGACATCTCGCCCGGCACGGCGACGCCGGCCGACAGCAGGCCGTGCAGGAGCCCCAGGGCGAGCAGGTCGTTGCCCGCGAAGACGCCATCCGGCCGGTCGCCGCCCGCGAGGATGTCGGCGGCCACGCTCTCGCCCACCCGGGCGTTCTGCGCATCCGTGCGCACGACGCGGAGCGCGGCATCCGACACCTCGCCGACGGCGCGCCGCGCCCCCGCAAGGCGCGCGTCGACGTGCGGGTGGGGGCCCCCGGCGAACAGCAGCCGGCGACGGCCCTGGTCGAGCAGGTGCCGCGTGGCGAGGTACCCGCCCTGCTCGTTGTCACCTGAGATGGCGGGGTAGTCGTGCGCGCCCTCCGCCAGCCCGACGAGCACGAAAGGGGTACCGCGACGGCGCAGCTCGACGAGCTCGTCGGGCACCGTCGCGACAGGAGCGGCGATGATCCCGCTCACCTGCTGCGATTCGAAGAAGCCGACGTAGTCGCGCTCGCGCTGCGTGTCGTCGCCGCTGTTCGCCACGATGATGAAGCGGCCGTGCGCCGCCGCCTCGCGCTCCGCCCCCGCGGCGACCTCCGCATAGACCGGGTTGGTCGTATCGGAGACGAGCAACCCGATCGCGAGGCTGTGGCCGACGCGCAGTCGACGCGCCGCGTCGTTGCCCACGTACCCCAGCTCGTCGGCCGCCGCGAGCACGCGGCGCCGGAGCTCTTCGGAGACGCGAGCGGGACGGGTGAACGTGTACGACGCGGTCGCCCGCGACACTCCCGCCCGCTCGGCGACGTCCTTGATGCCGATGGTCGACGGGCGGTTCTGGCTCGGCATGTCGCTCCCTCGCGGCTTGTCGTGGACGGCTTCGTAGGTTAGCGTAGCGGAAATCGTGAATCGATTCACGCGCAAAGGAGCAGATCCGACGATGACACCGACGTTCTCGACGCTGTGGGCGGTCAACGGCGCCCTCGACGTCGTCGAGCTCCGGCGGCAGCTCGACGACTTCGCCGCGGCAGGACTCGACGGCGTCGTCTTCCACCCGCGTCGCTACCCCGATGACCCCCGCTACCTCGGCGACGACTACCTCGCGATCGTGTCGCAGGTCGTCCGAGACGCCCGCGACCGGGGGCTGGCCTTCTGGATCTACGACGAGAACGGATGGCCGAGCGGCACCGTGGGCGGGGAGATGCTGAGACGGCATCCGGCGCTGCGGCAGCGCTGGCTCGACCTCGTCCCGGACGACGTGCAGGACGCGCTCGTGCGCTTCCGACGAGCGGGGAGGGCATGGGCCGTCGTCGAACGCCACGGCGAGGGCGTCGACTACCTCTCACCCGACCTCGGCGATCGGTTCATCGATCTCTGCTACGACCGGTACATGCAGGGCCTCGACCCCGACGCGTCGGCGCACGTGGCCGGATTCTTCTCCGACGAGCCGGAACTCGGGCTCGGGCACGCCCAGCACCTCCTCTCGCGTCATGGCGCCGTCCCGTGGACGCCGGACCTCCCCGCGCAGTACCGGGCACGGCACGACCGCGACCTCCTCGACGACCTGCCGTCGGTCTTCCTGACGGACGAGCGCTCGGCCGCCGTGCGCACGCGCTTCTGGGAGCTCGTCGGCGATCTCTTCGCGGAGCGCTATCTCGCTCGTCTCGACGACTGGTGCAGAGAGCGCGGGCTGACGTTCACGGCGCACCTCAAAGGCGAGGAGCACCCGCTGTTCCAGCTGCCCACATCCGGATCTCTCGGCTCCGCCGTGCGCGGGATCGGCCTGCCGGGGCTCGACGCGCTCGGCCGACTCCCCGTCAACGACTTCTACCCGCGCCTCGTCGCGACGACGGCGCGGCAGTTCGGCGACGGCCGCGTCATGGCCGAGGCGTTCGGCGGCGCGGGCTGGGGCGCCTCCCCCGCCGATCTGGAGCGCTACCTGCTCTGGCTGGGCCGTCACGGCGTCACCGACTTCGTCCTGCATCTGAGCCAGTACCGCCTCGACTCCGAGGCGATCGAGGACTGGCCACCCAGCCATCCGCGGCACGTGAGCTGGGCAGGCGCCTACGCCGAGGTGCTCGCGTCGGTGCGCGCCGACCTCGCGCGGGCGGCGGCGCCGGGAGACGCCGTGCTCGTCGTCGTTCCGCAGCGCGCGCTCGCCGAGCGGTTCGAGCCGTGGGAGTTCACGGCCACCAACGTGCACGACGCGCACGACTACCCCGCGACGGAGGCCGGTGCGATCAACGACCGCTTCCTCGCGATCGCGGGGGCGCTCCACGAGGCAGGCGTCGCCGCCGACTTCGCCGACGAGCGCACGGTCGAAGCGGCGGTCCGCCTCGAGGCCGAGGGAATCCGCATCGGCCGCGCGCGCTACCGCAGCGCGATCGTCCCCGCCGACGCGGTGCTCGATGAGGGCACGCGCGCGATCCTCGCGCCGTTCGCCGCGGACGTCCCGTCCGCGGGCCCGCCCGCGGACCGCGCACCGGCATCCGCCTCGCTCGGCGACGGTCCGCCCGCGCGAATCCCGCTCGCGACGGGATGGGCTCCAGAGGGGCCGCTCCGCAACGAGCTGCCCCTCGAACCGCGCCGGATCGGCGGCCGATGGGTGTGCGAGCTCGCCTCCGTCGACTTCGCCGGCTCTGTCGAGCTGCGCTTCGCAGACACCCCCGAGGACCCGCGATGGAACGGCGACGCCGTCGCGATCACGTCGACGTCGGATCTCGGCGCGACGGCGTCCGTCGACGTGCGCCCCGGCTGCACGGGGCACGTCGATCTCGGCGAGGCGCGACGAGCTCACCCGGTGCCGCGCGTCTGGGCGGCGGGGCCGTTCCGCGTGCGAGTTGCCGCCATCCGCGACGAAGGTCCGCTCACCGCGCTCGCGGGCCCGTTCGCGCTGGCCTCCGGCCGCGCGACCCTCGGAACCGACCTGACCGCCGAGGGCCTGCCGTTCGCGTTCGAGCCGATCGATGTCGCGACCGTCGTGACGGTCCCGCCCGGCACGAGGGCTCTCGTGCTCGACGGATGCCGGGCGGATGCCGTGTTCGCGCGGATCGGCGACGCCCCCGGCCGCTGGCTGTGGGGCGAGGGCCCCTGGACGCTCCCCGTCGATCACGCGGGGGACGTCCACGTGCGCCTGCGCGTCGTGCCGAGCAGCTTCAACCGCTACGGCCCGCACCACCATTACGCGAGCGACCCGACGACGGTCAGTCCCGCGCAGATGCGCGGCGATCGGAACTACGCCGACCGCGACGACGCCCCGCTGCACACGCACGTGGCGGGCTGGTGGGTGCGCACGCTCGCGCTCCCCTCCCTCTTCGCGGTCCCCCGGGGCGCTGCCGTTGACACGCGAGCTCTGACACCTCTATCTTTGACCTGTGAATCGATTCACGCGCACGAAGGAGTGACGTACCGTGACTAGCACCCTCGAGGCTCCCCCCACCGCGTCGGCGATGCCCGCACCGCCCGCCGCCCGCCGCCGGCGTCGCGCCGGCATCATCGCACCGTGGTGGTTCGTCGCCCCCGCCGTCGCCGTCTACGCCTTCATCGTGGTCGTGCCGAGCCTCCGCGGGGCGTTTTTCTCGACCACCGACTGGAACGGGCTCGGCTCGGGATGGCAGTGGGTGGGGCTGGAGAACTTCGCCTCCGTCTTCACGGACCGCGCCGCGCAGGCCGCGCTCGGCAACACCGTCCTCCTCGCGGTGCTGTGCACGGTGATCCAGAACGCCGTCGGCCTCGCACTCGCCGTCGGGCTGAACTCGCTCGTGAAGTCCCGCTTCGTGCTCAGGGTGGTCTTCTTCGCGCCCGTCGTCCTCACTCCGCTCGTCGCGGGGTATGTGTGGAGCTACCTGCTCTCGCCCAACGGCACCGCGAACGACCTGCTGCGGTCCGCAGGCTTGGGCGCGCTCGCACAGAACTGGCTCGGCGACCCCGACTACGCCCTGTTCGCCGTCGTCGCCGCGATCGTGTGGCAGTTCGCCGGCTACTCCATGGTCATCTTCCTCGCCGGTCTCCAGGCCGTGCCCGAGGAGATCCTCGAGGCCGCGACGATCGACGGCGCAGGGCCCTGGCGCCGGTTCTGGAGCGTCACGTTCCCGCTCCTCAACGGCGCGGTGGTCATCAATGTGATGCTGAGCCTCATCGGCGGTCTCAAGCAGTTCGACCAGGTCGTCGCGATGACGGGCGGCGGCCCCGGCACCGCGACCGAGACCATCTCGACGCTCATCTACAAGAACGCATTCCTGCTCGGCGAGTACCCGTTCTCCGTCGCGCTCGCCGTCGTCATGACGGTGTTCATCGCCGTCCTGTCGGCCATCCAGTACCGGCTGACCTTGAGGAAGGCGTCCTGATGCCCACGCGCTACACCGGCCGCACGCTCGTCCGCGAGATCGTGCTCATCGCCGTCGCCGTCATCTGGTTCATCCCGATCGTCGCCCTCGTGAACGTGTCGCTCAAGCCGGTCGGAGCGCAGACGAACGCGCTTGAGCCGGAGTGGCCCCCGACCTTCGAGAACTACGGCCGCGCGTGGACCGAGGCCAGCCTCGGCGCCGCCCTGGCGAACAGCGCCGTCGTCGCGGTCGTGAGCATCGTCGCGATCGTCGCCGTCTCCGCCCTCGCCTCCTACCCGCTCGCGCGCGTCACGCGGCGCTGGTCGCGGTGGACCTTCTTCGGACTCCTCGGCGGGCTTCTCATCCCTGCGCAGCTCGCGCTCCTGCCGCTGTACTCGACGATGCGCGACCTCGGGCTGCTCGGATCGCTCTGGTCGGTCATCCTCATCAACATCGGGACGGCCATGCCGTTCTCGGTCTTCCTGTACACGACGTTCCTGCGCGACCTTCCGCTCGAATACGAGGAGGCCGCGGTCCTGGACGGATGCGGGCCGGTGCGGACCTTCCTGCGCGTGGTGTTCCCGCTCGTCCGGCCCGCCACGGGCACGGTCGTCATCTTGAACCTCGTCGGCATCTGGAACGAGTTCTTCGTGCCGCTGCTGTACCTCTCGGGCAGCGGGAACGACACCGCCCCCGTCGCGATCTACGGCTTCGTCAGCCAATACGTCACCGTCTGGCCGCTCGTCTTCGCCGGACTGGTCATCACCGTCGTCCCGATCCTGATCGTCTACTTCTCGCTGCAGAAGTACGTCATCAAGGGCTTCGCGGGAGGACTCAAGGGATAGACACCCGCTGTCCCTGCGGCGCACCCACTCTGCATCATCCGTTCAAGGAGGAACTGTGAAGAACACCACCACCCGGCGCACCGGCGCCGCCGTCGCGGCCGTCGCCGCACTCGCGCTCGCGGGGTGCTCGACCGACCCCGGCACCGCGTCGCAGGGAGACGACGGCACCGTGCTCACGCTCAGCGCGGCGGGCGAGGCCCCCGCCCAGGCCGTGATCGACGCCTTCGAGGCGTCGCACCCCGGCATCACCGTCGAGGCCTCGTTCGCCAACGACGACGAGTCGTACCAGCAGACCCTGCGCACGCAGCTGTCCGCGGGCACGGCACCCGATGTGTTCCGCGTCTGGCCGGGCAACGGCAACGCCACCGCCGTCACGCCGCTGAGCGAGGACGGCCTGCTCCTGTCGCTGGAGGACCGTCCGTGGGCGGGCGACGTCTCCGACGCCGTGCGCCCCGTCGCCGAGGACGCCGAAGGGGCGCTCGTCGGCGTGCCGGTGACGGTCGTCGGCATCGGCGCGGTCTGGAACGATCAGGCGCTCGAGGAGACCGAGCTCACGGCGCCGACCACCTGGAGCGAGGTTCTGCAGCTGTGCGCCGACGCGCGCGACGCGGGCAGGGTCGCGTTCGCCCTCGGCCTGAAGTCGGCGTGGGTCACGCAGCTGCTCCCGTACGCGATCACGGCGTCGACCGTCTACGGGCCGGATGCGGCGTTCACGCAGGCCCAGCTCGACGGCGAGACCTCGTTCTCGGATTCGGAGTGGAAGGCGTCGGAGGAGAAGTACCTCGAGATGCGCGACGCCGGGTGCTTCAACGACGACCCGGTCGGGATCGGGTACGACGAGCAGATGACGATGCTGGGTCGAGGGGAGGCACTCGGCGCCGTGCACATCACCTCGGCCGCCGAGAACGCGCAGCAGTACGCCGACGAGGGGACGACCTTCTCGATGACGCCGTTCCCGGCCACGGACTCCGCCGACGACACGTACCTGCCCGTCTCCGTCGGCGTCGTGTACGCCGCCAACGCCGCATCCGACAACGCGGAGCTGGCACGCGAGTTCATCGACTTCCTCGCCTCGAGCGAGGGGCAGGCGGCCTATGCCACGGCGGCGGGCGCGGCGCCGGCGCTCGCCTCGGACGACTTCGAGCCGAACCCCGTGCTGAGCCCCGTCACGGAGTTCCAGGCGGAAGGACGCGACCGGCCGTTCCCCGACGTGTTCTGGCCCAACACCAAGGTGCAGCAGGAGCACCTGACCGGCATCCAGGAGCTCTTCACCGACAGCATCACGGTCGACGAGCTGCTGCAGCGGATGGACGACGCCTTCGCCGAGGGCTGAGCCCAGGACGCACGGAAGAGGGGGTGTCCGCCGTGAGGCGGGCGCCCCCTCTTCCGTGCGTCGCGGAGCTACGGGACGATCTGGATGTTCGACGCGTCGCTCACGTTGGTGACGTTCATCTGCGCGAGAGTCGTCGCCGTCGCCGCGCTGCCGGGCATCCGGATGGCCTCGAACCGCACGTCGGTGATGGACGCACCGGGAACGCCGTTGATGCGCGCCGGCGTCGTCCCGGCGTCGCGGATCGTGAACCGCGTGAGGTCGACGTCCGCGACGGTCCCGATGCCCTCGGCCGTGCTGCCCGTCCACAGCGCCATCCAGGTCCTGTTGCCGTCGTTCGAATGGCGCAGCCGCTCGATGTCGATGTCCTCGAACTGGATGCTGGCGGCACCGGCCGTGCCGTACTTGTGGTGCACGCCGACGCCCACCGCCGCGTCGTAGATCGTGGCATCCCGGAACGTGACGTCGAGCTGCGTCTGGAACACGCCCTGACCGACCTTGAGCCCGTAGCAGTAGGTCCAGCTGACGAGGTCCTCGAAGAGGACGCGCTCGAGCGGTCTCGGCGACCCCGGCACGTTCGCGAAGAGGTCGATGTGGTTCGCCCAGGTCTTGGTGCTGAAGGGGTCGTCGAGTCCGATCCCGATCGCACCCCGCACGACGACGTCGGACGACTCCATGACGTCGATGCCGTCGTTCTCGCCCATGTCGAACCTGTTGAAGATCTTGATGTCGCGGAACTGCAGGTCGCTCGACCGGGTGGGCATGATGGCCCAGCTGCTCGACTCCCGGAAGGTGATGCCGTCGACCTCGAAGCCCGTCGTGTAGATCGGCACGAGGAGGTTCACGCCGAGGTTGCCCGGCTGCAGCGAATCCATGCCGTCGCCGTCGATGATGCCCCGTCCCGTGATCGAGATGTTGTCGGACGAGTACCGCGTCGAGAGGAACCACGTCACGTCGCGCTGCTGAGAGTTCTTGCGCCAGTGCACGTCGTACTGCGCGCGCTCGCCCGTGTAGGTCAGGATGGCGCCCGGCTCCAGATAGAGATGGACGTCGGATCGCAGGTAGAGGGTTCCCAGCCGGTAGACGCCGGCCGGCACGTAGACGACGCCCTGGCCGCCGTTCGCCGATCCCCACGCGGCCGCGTCGTCCAGCGCGGTCTGGAACGCCGTGGTGGAGTACGCCGACGCCCCGGGCTGCGCGCCGTAGTCGTCCACGACGTGGAAGATCCCCGCTCCCGAGCTCGCCGGGCGGTCGGTCTCGAGCGGATCGATCGCGATGACGAGCTCCGGCCGGCCGTCGATCTTCACGATGAGGTACTCGTCGTCGGAGACCGTGAAGGTGAGCGTCGGACCGCTCGTCGTGCCGGTGAGTCCGAGCTTCAGGGGGCTGATCGAGTACGCGCCGATGGCGGTGTTGTTGCGCTTCGTCACGGCGATCACGGCGTCGCCGTCGCCCATGGCGAACTGCGCGATGTCGTACCCGGCGTAGTCCTGCACCGGGACGCTCTGTCCGTTGACGGTCAGCACGAAGTCGGGTGAGGCGGGGTACGCGCCCGCGAGCGGGTAGATGTCGAGCGGCGCGGGCGCTGCGGACGCCGGCGCGGGCGGCCCCGCGACGGCGAGGAAGGTCGCGACGAGGAGCGTCGCGAGGAGCGCCCCGAGGGCGCGCATGGTCGTGGTGGCGTGCTGCATCGCACGGATCCTCTCGTGAGCCGCCGACCGGCGGCACGGGAGGCCGCCTTGGCGCCGCGCGACCCCGACGGCGGCGTCCGATTCTGCGGTGAATCGATCCACAGCCATCGCGACGACGATATCGAGGGCGGAGGGCTGCGTCAACCGGCCACTGCGAGACCCCGCCCCCTCACAGCATCGCCGTGAGCACGCCCCCGTCGGCTCGGATGGCCGCCCCGTTCGTCGCCGACGACAGCGGGCTGGCGAGGTACGCGGCGAGGTGGGCGATCTCGCGGGGCTCGATGAACCGCTCGAGGAGGGTCGTCGCGTTCTGCCCGATGACGGCCGCCTTGACGGCCCCCTCCGGAGCTCCCTGCGCCTCCGCGATCGCGGCGACCGCGCCGGCCACCCCGTCGGAGTAGGTGGGGCCGCCGAGCACCGTGTTGACGGTGACGGCAGTGCCGCGCGTGAGCTTGGCGAGCCCGTTGCCGAGCGCGATCATGCCCGCCTTCGTGACGCCGTAGTGGATCATGTCGGCTGGCACATTGACGCCCGACTCGCTGCTCACGAGCAGCACGCGACCCCATCCGCGCTCGAGCATGCCGGGGAGCAAGCCGCGCGAAAGGCGCACGGCGCTCATGAGGTTCACCTCGAGATAGCGCGCCCATTCGTCGTCGTCGATGGCGGCGAACTCCGCGAGCCCGAACAGGCCCACGTTGTTCACGAGGATGTCGACCTCGCCGAGTTCCTCGCGCAGTCGGTCGACCTCGCCGACCCGCGCGAAGTCGGCGACCAGCCCGCAAGGGGCGGCGCCGGGGTGAGCGGCACGGAGCGCCGCAACCGCCCGGTCGACGCTGTCGGCCGACCGGCCGTTCACGACAACGGCGGCCCCCTCCGCTGCCAGCGCCGAGGCGATCGCGAACCCGATCCCCTGCGTCGATCCGCTCACGAACGCCGTCCTGCCCTGCAGCTGAAGATCCACGGGATCCCCTCCTTCATTTCTCAATCACTTTCGCAAGCAAGCAATACTAGCGCGATTGACTTTCCTGAGCAAGTGAATGGGATAGACTCCGGTCATGGCCGCCGACACCGTTCCGTCCGGGCTCGACCCCGCGCACCTCGCCGTGTGGGCGTCCGTCGCGACGCTCATGGAGCGACTCCCCGCCGCTCTCGACGCGCAGCTGCAGCGCGACAGCGGCCTGGCCCATTTCGAGCACGGCGTGCTGTACGCGCTGTCGACGGCCCCTGAGCGCACCCTGCGGATGAGCACCCTCGCGGGCTACGCGAGCAGCACGCTCTCCCGTCTCTCGCGCGCCGTCGCCCGGCTGGAGCGGAAGGACCTCGTACGTCGGAGCGTCGACCCGTCCGACGGCCGGGTCACACTCGCCACGCTGACCGACACCGGGATGGCGCTGCTCGCGCACTCGACACCCGCCCACCACGCGCTCGTCGAAGAGCTCGTCTTCGCGCCGCTCACCGAGGCGCAGGTGCGACAGCTCGGCGTGATCGCGGAGCGCATCGCCCGCGCCGTGGACCCCGCCGCCCCCTGGAGCGCACCGCACACCGCCTGACGACCCGCAACCGCAGGCGAGCGCCGCGACCCGGCTATCGCGCTGCGTTCCATGCGTCCGCGAACGACCCCTCGCCCTCGATCCGATCGGCGGCCGTGACGCACAGCACCGCCTCCGCCGGCCGCTCGACGCAGATCCGCTCGCCCGTGCGAGCGAGCTCCCGGAGCGCCGGCGCGTAGTCGGCCGCCGGCGCGGCGCCCTCGTCGAGGTGCAGCGTCACCCCGGTCGACGGGTTCACACGGATGACCGAGACGCCGTCGTGCGCGAGGATCTCTGCTGCGGCGTCCACCCGCGCCTCCAGACGCGCAGGGTCGTCGCCCACCTCGATCCCTGGAGCAGAGAGCGTGACCGGATCGAGCGTCGTGGCGCCGACCGACCGCGCCGCCGCCAGCAGGTCGTCCACCGTCGGGAACTCCAGGCTCGCCGCCCGGTCGTCCGACCAGGCCGACATCGGCGGCGACGGAAGCGAGGCGATGAGTGCACGCACGGCGTGGCCCTGCGCTCCGGGCGCGAGCACGACGAGCTCGCTCGAGACGAAGACGGCCATCCCCGAGCCGTCGAGCGCGTGCGCGAGGATCGCCTGCGCCCGTGCGGCATCGCCCTCCTCGAGGACGCGGACATCGAAGCCATCCTCGTCGATCTCCGTGGACACCAGCGGGACCTCGGCCGTCAGGGCACGCCACGCCGCCGCCCCGCGGTGCACCCATTCGCCCGCGCGCCCCCTGAGGGAGAGGACTCCGTCGACATCCTCGGCGGCGCGGGTCGCGGGTGCATCCGGCGCGTCTCCTCCGACGAATGCGATGGCGCGCTCCGGGTCGCGCGTCACGACCGAGACCCCGTCGAGGCGCTCGTGCACGTCGTCGGCCCCGAGCGACCCCGACACCAGCGTGTCGTCCGCCCGCAGCTCGCGGAGCACTCCGAGCGCCTCCTCGTTGCGCGTCGCATCGCGCAGGACGGGCACGCGCCATCCGCCGAGGAGGACGTCGACGCGCACGTCGGCGCCCTCGTCGTGCGAACGGATGCGCTCGGAGATCGCCGCGAGGCGGTCGTCATCGAGATCGTCGACGACCGTGACGGTGCCGCCCGCACCGCCCGTGAAGGGCATGCCGTCGGCCGTCGTGAGGTCGGTCGCGACGACGGCCGGGTCGTCGGCGAGGTCCCGCGCGAGCCCTCCGCTCACATCGTCGCCCGTGAGGCATCCCGCCGGCAGCAGCATCGCCGCCAGCACGGAGGCGGCGACGAGGGCGCGCGCCACGGCGCGACCGCGCGTGCCGAAGGATGCCATCCCCTCACGCTACGGCATGACTGAAGATGCATTCAGGGCGTCTGGAGCCTGCTCCGCGCACCATGTCGAGGGTGAAGTTCGCGACGGCGCGCGCCGGTCGGCACCGACGTTCCGGGGGCGGAGCTGTCGGTCGCTTGCCCGCGGGGCAGCAGCACCGCGGGCATGCCGCCCGGTCCGATAGCGTCACGGCGAGCCCGACGTGAGCTCACAGCACAGCACATCGTCAGCTCATCGAGCGGCGGACGTGCGCCGTCGCTCTCGCGCCGGTCGACGTGGACCCCCAACTCGGCGTCGACCGGCGCGGCTCCCTCGATGACGCGCGCTGACGCATCCGGGTGAAATCGCGTGTGAAATCCCCCATCCCGTCACAGCCCGCCGTCGACCCCCTCGATACGTTCGACGGTGGCGACGACTGCGGACCTGGGGGTCCGCAGTCGTCTCCGGATCTCCCGCATCGCGACGCCGCCCGAACGGCGAGCGTGCGGATGACCGCACTCGCGCGGGAGGTCGCGCCCGCTCTGACCGGAACGGGAACCTGCACGAAGGGTCGGCGGGGCGACGTTCGTCGCGCCCGCCGGGGGATCGAGGAGACATGCACGGGGAACAGGCGCGCCCGCAGACGGCGCGCGTCGGCACGACGACGTGGAGGGCGGCCCTCGCAGCGCTGCTCGCCGCGCTGCTCGTGATCTTGGGAATGCCGGGCCCGGCCACGGCCGCGGCGATGCCGGGAGTGACGCTGACCGTCGATTACGGCGACGCGGCGTACGACGGCACCACGGTCGTCACGCCCGGCACGACCTACGAAGCCGAGCTGAAGTACGACGTCTCGGCGATCACGCCCGGCGGCTCGGTCATCGTCACGGTTCCGGACGGCGTCACGTTCCCGAGCGGCGTTCCCGTGGGCAACACGGTCGTCGAGTCGATCGAGGTGAACGGTGACGGGGACCTCGTCGTCACCTTCAAGGACGAGCCGGAGAACATCGCGCAGGGCTACATCCGCTTCGCGTTCACCGTGGAAGAGCCGGCCGAGCACTCCGAGGAGCGCGAGCTGACCTGGGCTCTCGACGGCGAGGAGACGACGACCACGGTCATCGTCAAGAAGCCGGGTGACGAGTTCCGACCCGATCTCGTCGACACCTTCTCGAAGTCTGTCGGAAGTGCACGGCTGAACTCATCCGTCACGCGCTCGGCCGACGGCGTCGTGACTCTCGCACCGGGCGTCGTCGACACCGACATCCCCTACACGATCACGATCGACTCCGCCGACGCGCGGGAGATCACCCTGTCCGACACGCTCAGCGACTACCTCGCCTACGACGAGGGCAGCTTCACCGCGACGCTCACGACCTGGGATGACAACGGGCTCAACAAGACGACGGAGGCCTACGCGCTGCCCGCCGTGGCGATCGACGGCCAGACCTTCACCCTCGACGGCGTCCAGGTGCCCGCGGGCAGCCGGCTCGCCATCTCCTACACCGCGAACGTGCGCGCGGACCAGGTCGACGCCCTCGAGGCCGCCCTGCAGCAGAAGGCCGACGCCGTCGACCCCGTCGCGGGCGGCAGCTACTCGGTCTCGCTCGGCAACTCCGCTGTGATCGACGGCACGACGCGCACGGGGTCGATCTCGATCGGCGGCAGCGTCGCCGCGGCGGCGCAGCCGGGTTACGGCTCGGTGTTCAAGAAGTCGTCGAGCCTGCCCGGCACGACGGCCGTCGTGCTCGACGCCGACGGGCAGCTCGCCGAGCCTCTCGACGTCACGTACACTCTCGGTGCCGAGTTGACCAGGCTCGCCGAGTTCGCCGGGACGACCTACGAGCTCACGCAGAACGTCATCGTCACCGACACCCTCGTCGCGGGCATCGACTGGCAGGACGGCGACTTCCTCGCTGTCACTGCGGGCGACCTCGTGCTGCAGCAGGCCCCGACATCGGTCTCCGACACCGACTTCCGCACCGACGCCTACATCGGCTTCTACCGGCTCTCCGCCGACGGCAAGACCCTGTCGATCAACGTCGGCCACGACACGACGCAGGACGTCGCGATCACGGCGCGTGCGGTCATCTCGAGCGTCGACGGCCTGGCCTCCACGCAGCCCGGGCAGAGCCAGCCGCAGATCGACGCCGTCTACACCGCGAAGAACACCGCGCGTTTCACATACGACCAGGCGGGCCAGACCCGCAACTGGGACAAGAACGCCGAGAACAAGCTCACGACGCAGAAGGCGCCCGGCAGCGAGATCGACGACCCGGCAGCGTTCGACAAGTCGATCGGCGCGCTCGGACGGATGACGACGGGCGAGGCATACCTCGTGCCCTTCACCTTCACGATCGCCGAGGGCTCGGTCCTCGACCTCGCGCAGTCGCGAATCATCGACGACATCGACCAGACGATCTTCGATGTGAGCGACCTCGACGCGATCAGGGAGTCGATCACGGGTTCGTACGCCTGGGAGACCGGCCTGAGCGGCTCGGACTTCGACCTGGCTCTGAACGAGGACGGCGAGCTCGTCTTCACGACATCCGACACCTTCGGATCGAACCTCACGTGGGCGAAGCCCGCTGAGGGCGCGGCCCTCACCGGACGTCTGCAGATCACGGTCCAGATTCCGACCGTCGTGATCGAGGGCAAGCAGACGATCAGCATCGTCAACAACGCGCGCGTCGAGGGCGCCACCAAGCAGGACTGGGTCTGGACGTCCGAGACCTCCGGTACGGCGACGTCGTACGGCGACGAGCTCGAGGTCGCCAAGACGATCTACAACGGCTCCGGCTCGTGGACGAAGAACCTCCGGGTCGAGCTCGACGAGAACGGCGACCTCGTCCGCGACGAGTTCATCTACCGCGTGCAGCTGCTTCCGCACGGCAGCTTCGACACGTCGATCCTCGACATGGTCGACCTGCTGCCCGAGGGCACGACGCTCCTCGGCTTCGTGAGCGACGACGACCTCGAGTCCGGCAGCACGCATGCCTCGACGACGGCCGACATGGGCAGCGGCGTGCGCGCGACGGCCGACTTCGAGGCCGGCACGATCACGATCACGCAGGCGAGCGGACGCGTGAACGCGTCGTCATCGCCGTACGTGAACTTCAAGGTGCGCATCGACACGTTCACGCAGGACGTGCCCATCCGCAACACCATCGCAGGCGCGACGGCGACCATCACGCCGTCCGACGGATACCCCCTCAGCATCGCGAAGGCCGACGCGACGAACGACGACGTCGTGATCACCGACCGCGACGCCCGCTTCACGGTGACGGCGCCCGACGGCTCGATCGTGACCGACGAGGCGTACGTCGTCGACGGCCAGCTCGTCGTCGAGGGATCCGACGGTGCCGACGTCGCGATCGTCGTCCCAGCCGCCGAGGGCGACGCCGTCCCCGCCGGCCTGTACACCGTGACGGAGACGAAGGCGCCGGCCGGCTACGAGCGTTCCGACGCGGCCGTCTTCGTCACGATCGCCGAGGACGGCACGTCGAACGCCGCGACCTTCTACAACACCCCCGCCGCGACCTACGCGATCGGCGACGTGGTGTGGATCGACGACGACCGCGATGGAGTACAGGGCGAGGGCGAGCCCCCGCTCGAGGGCGTGACGGTCGAGCTGCTCGACGAGAACGGCGAGGTCGTCGACACGACGACGACGGATGCCGATGGCCGGTACCTCTTCGATCTGCTCCTCGAGGGCGTCTACTCGGTGCGCTTCGTCCTCACGGAGGAACAGTCGTCCGAGTACACCTTCACGACGGCCGACGCCGGCGACGCCGACGCGGTGGACTCGGACGCCGACCGCCTGACGGGCGAGACCGGTCCGATCGTCCTGAACGATGAGAACGCCGCTCTCGTCGGAGCCGCCGACTACCTCGACGGCTCCGTCGTCAAGGCCACGAACGGCATCGACCCGACATGGGATGCGGGCGTCGTCCGCAAGACCTACGCGATCGGCGACGTCGTCTGGATCGACGCCGACGGCGACGGTCTCCAGGGCGACGACGAGACCCCCCTGGCGGGTGTCTCGGTCGAGCTGCTCGACGGCGACGGCGCGCCCGTTCTCGACGGCACGGGCGAGCCCCTCGTCGTCTCCACCGACGACGCCGGCCGCTACCTGTTCGACGGCCTGCCGGCCGGCGAGTACCGGGTGCGGTTCACCCTGACCGACGAGCAGGCCGCGACCTACGTGTTCACCTCCGCGAACGCGGGCGATGACGCGACCGACTCCGACGCCGATCCGGCGACGGGCCTCACCACGGTCATCGTGCTCGACGGATCGAACTCCGCTCTCACCACCGAGTACGACCGCGAGCTCTCGGCGACCGAGGGCATCGACCCCACGTGGGACGCAGGTGTGCGTCTGGCGTCGGTGTCGGTGGGTGACTTCGTGTGGCTGGATTCGGATCGTGATGGTGTGCAGGAGGAGGGCGAGCCGGGGATCCCGGGTGTGACGCTGACTCTGACGGGTCCGGATGGTGAGCCGGTGACGGACGTGTTCGGCAACCCGGTCGAGCCCGTGGTGACGGACGAGGACGGGTTCTACTCGTTCGAGAACCTGCCGGCTCTTCCTGCGGGTGAGCACTACACGGTCACGGTCACGCCTCCCGCGGGCTACGACCCCACCACGCCCGGTCAGGGTGAGCCGGGCGAGGACTCCTCGAACGGTTCGGCGGAGTCGACCGACCTCACGCAGGACGGCGACCGTGACGACACCCTGGACTTCGGTTTCGTGCCGGACCTGGTGTCGGTGGGCGACTACGTGTGGATCGACCAGGACCGCGACGGCATCCAGGACGAGGGCGAAACCCCCGTTCCGGGTGTCGAGGTGATCCTCTACGACGCCGACGGCGAGGAGATCGCGCGCACCACGACGGACGAGGACGGGTACTACGTGTTCCCCGACCTCACCCCGGGTGCGGAGTACACGATCGCGTTCCCCACCACGATCGAGGTCGACGGCCGCACCTACCCGCTCACCCAGCAGGGCGCGGGCGACGACACGGCCGCGGACTCCAACCCGGGAGCGGACGGACGGTACTCGTTCACCGCCCCCGACACCGGAGACAACTCCACCGAGCCCGGCCAGGCCGACGACCCCACCATCGACGCCGGCTACGCCCCCGTTCCGGTCGAGCCGACACCGGAGCCGACCCCGGTTCCCACGGACGAGCCCACGCCCGCTCCCACGGACGAGCCGACGCCCGCTCCCACGGACGAGCCGACTCCGGTCCCCACGCCGGCACCGACCCAGGAGCCGGCCCCGGCACCAACGGACGAGCCGACACCGGAGCCCACGGACGAGCCGACCCCGGCCCCGACCCAGGAGCCGGCCCCGGCACCCACGGACGAGCCGACCCCGGCCCCGACCGAGGAGCCGGACCCGACCGAGGAGCCGACCCCGGCGCCCACGGAGGAGCCGGCCCCGACCGAGGAGCCCACCCCGGCGCCCACGGACGAGCCCACGCCCGCCGAGGCGCCCGCACCCGCGGACGACCCCACGGCGGAGGCGACACCGGCCCCGACCGACGGACTGCAGGCGACGGGCGCCGCCATCGCGCCCCTGCTGCTCGGACTCGGTCTGCTGATCGCGATCGCGGGCGTGCTGATCGTCTTCGGCCGCCGCCAGAGGGTCGGCTGACCCGTCCCCTTTGAGAAGACGTGGGCGCCGCAGAGAGATCTGCGG
>NZ_JBSHGQ010000034.1:0-42187 GCF_053617895.1 Microbacterium sp. NPDC055683
GGCTTCCCGGGCGGGCACAGGACGCATCGGATCAGTCGCGGATCTCCGCTCCGAACCGCTCCCGGGCCACGGCCACGCCCGCGAGCTTCGCCTCGGTCGCCTCGGCGGCGGTCAGCGTGCGGTCGACGGCGCGGAAGCGCAGCGCGAACGTGAGGCTCTTGGCGCCGTCCGGCACGCCCTGCCCGCGGTAGTCGTCGACGACGCGCAGCGACTCCAGGAGGTCGCCGGCGCCGTCGACGAGCGCGTCGCGCAGGTCGGCGGCCGGGAGCTCGGCCGGCACGACGAGCGATACGTCCTGCGTCGCGGCGGGGAAGGTCGAGAGCGATGCGACGACGACGCGGTCGCCCGCGAGCGCGAGCACGCGGTCGAGGTCGAGCTCCGCGACGACGACGCGGCCGGCGAGATCGGCGTCGGAGGCGACCTGCGGCAGCAGCTCGCCGACGTAGCCGACCTCCGCACCCCTCACCGAGAGGGCTCCCGTCCGTCCGGGGTGGAGAGCCGCGCGCGCCCCCTGCGAGACCTCGATGTCGACGCCCGCGGCGGCGGCGATCGTGCGCACGGCGTCGAGCGCCACCTCGAGACCGGCGTGCTCGGCCGCGCGGCCCGGCTGCTTGGGCGCCACGTTGCCGGCGAACAGCAACGCGACGTGGCGCGGCTGCGGCGGGATCGACGCGTCGAGCGCCGCGAGCGTCTCGGCGTCGGGGCGGACGGCGAGCGGCGGGATGGCGTCGGTGCCGTAGGCGACGCCGTCCTGCGGCAGGAAGACCGTGCCGATCTCGAAGAGCGCGAGGTCGGTGAGACCGCGGGAGAGGTTGCGGTGCGCCGTCTGCAGGAGACCGGGGACGAGCGAGCGCCGCAGGAACGGCGCCTGCCCGTCGAGCGCGTTGGCCAGCCGCACGCTCGGCAGGTGCGACCCGGCAGCCGAGCCGTGCAGGTCGTTCTGCTCCTGCGTCGTGAAGGGGAACGCGGGCGTCTCGACGAGCCCCGCCGCCGCGAGCGCGTTCGCCACCCGGCGGCGGCCCTGCTGCGAGGGCGTGAAGCCGCGGCCGGACGGCGGCACCGGCAGCACCGACGGGATGCGGTCGAGGCCGTGGATGCGCGCCACCTCCTCCGCGAGCGTCCACTTGTCGGTGAGGTCGGGGCGCCACGACGGCGGCAGGACCGACCATCCGCCCTCCGTCGTGCGCACCTCTGCGCCGATCGTCTCGAGCGCTCCCGTGATCTCGTCGGGCGCGTAGGCGACGCCGACGAGTCCCGGGACGAACGTCGCCGGCAGGTCGATCGCGCGGGGTGCGTGCACTCCCCCGAGGCGCGCGCCGAGACCGTCCGGCACGCCGCCCGCGAGCTCGACGAGAAGGTCGACGACGCGCTGGGCCGCCGCGACGGCGACCAGGGGGTCGACGCCGCGCTCGAACCGGCGCGACGCCTCGCTCGACAGCTTGTGCCGCCGCGCCGTGCGGGCGATGGAGACGGTGTCGAACGTCGCCGCCTCGACGAGCACGTCGGTCGTGCCGTCGCCCATCTCGGTGGCCGCCCCGCCCATGACGCCCGCGAGGCCGATCGCGCCCGAGTCGTCGGCGATGACGAGGTCCTCCGCGTGCAGTGTGCGGACCTGGCCGTCGAGGGTCTCGAGGGTCTCTCCCGGGGCCGCACGGCGCACCGTGATGCCGCCCGTGAGCGTCGCGAGGTCGTAGCCGTGCACGGGGTTGCCGAGCTCGATCATGACGTAGTTCGTGATGTCGACGAGCACGCCCAGCGAGCGCACGCCCGCGAGCGTGAGCCGGGCGATCATCCACGGCGGCGTCGGGCGCGACGCGTCCACGCCCCTCACGACGCGGGCGACGAAGCCGGATGCCCCCGCGTTGCCGCGGAGAGGAGCGGCGTCGTCGATCACGATGGGGAAGCCGTCGGCCTCGGCCGCCTCGGCGACGAGGCGCTCGGCGGGATCGCGGAAGACGGCGCCCGTGGCGTGGGCGTACTCGCGCGCGATGCCGCGGATCGACAGCGCGTATCCGCGGTCGGGCGTCACGTTGACGTCGACCGCGGCATCGTCGAGGCCGAGCAGCGCGATGGCGTCGGTCCCGACCTCGGGGTCGAGGCCGACCTCGACGAGCCGGAGGATGCCGTCGTGTTCGTCGCCGAGGCCGAGCTCGCGCGCCGAGGCGATCATCCCATCGGAGACGTGCCCGTAGGTCTTGCGGGCGGCGATGGGGAACGGACCCGGCAGCACGGCGCCCGGAAGCGTCGCGACGATCTTGTCGCCGGGGTGGAAGTTCGACGCGCCGCACACGATGCCGCGCGGCTCCGCCTCGCCCACGTCGACCTGGCACCAGCGGATCGTCTTGCCGTTCTTCTGCGGCTCCTCCTCGAAGGAGAGGACCCGGCCCACGACGATGGGCCCCGTCAGGTCGAACCCGACGACCTCCTCCTCCTCGAAGCCGACGCGCACGAGCGCCGCGAGGACGTCCTCGGGCGTCGTGCCGACCGGAAGCTCGACGTACTCACGCAGCCACGAAAGCGGGACGCGCATCACACCACCATCCCGAACTGCTCGCTGAAGCGCACATCGCCCTCTGCCATGTCGCGCATGTCCTGCACGTCGCTGCGGAACATCAGCGCCCGCTCGATGCCGATGCCGAACGCGAAGCCGCTGTACACGTCGGGATCGATGCCCGCCGCGCGCAGCACGTTCGGGTTGACCATGCCGCAGCCGCCCCACTCGATCCAGCGCGCACCGCCCTTGAACGTCGGATGCCACAGGTCGAACTCCGCCGACGGCTCCGTGAAGGGGAAGAAGTTCGTGCGCAGCCGCGTCTTCGCCTCGGCGCCGAACAGCTGCCGTGCGAGGTGGTCGAGCGTGCCCTTGAGGTGCGCCATCGTGATGCCCTTGTCGACGACGAGCCCCTCGAGCTGCGTGAAGACGGGCAGGTGCGTGGCGTCGAACTCGTCGGTGCGGTAGACGCGGCCGGGGCAGACGACGTAGACGGGCAGCTCGCGGTCGAGCAGCGAGCGCACCTGGACGGGGCTCGTGTGGGTGCGCATGACGAGGTGGCGCGAGACGGGGTCGACGAAGAACGTGTCCTGCAGCTGACGCGCCGGGTGGTCCTCGTCGAAGTTCAGGGCGTCGAAGTTGTACCACTCGTGCTCGAGCTCCGGCCCCTCCGCGATCTCCCATCCCATGCCGACGAAGATGTCGGAGATCTGGTCCTGGAGGAGGGTGAGCGGATGGCGGGCGCCCGTGCGCGTGCGGGCGCCGATCGCGGTGATGTCGACGCGCTCCGCCTCGAGCTGCGCGGCGAGCTCGCCGGCGGCGAGCTCCTCCTCGCGGGTGCTGAGCGCCTGCGCCACGCGGCCGCGCGCCTGGCCGACGAGCTTGCCGAACTCGGCCTTCCGCTCCTTGGGCACGCTGCGCATCTGCGCGTTGAAGGCCGCCAGCGGAGAGCCATCCCCCGCATGGGCGGCTCGAGCGGCTTTCAGGGCGGCGGTATCGGGGGCTGCGGCGATCGCGGCGAGCGCATCGGCGACCGCGGCCTCCACCCCTTCCGGCGTGATCTCGGGAGTGTCAGACACGAGAGTCGAGTCTAGTCGGCCCGGCCGACGCCCCCGAGCGGCTCAGACGCGGCCGTCGGCGTCGGGCTCGCCCTGCTGCAGGATGACCGACGTGTTGGTCGCGCCCTCGTGCTGCCGGGGGTCCTTCGGCCCGCCCGCGAGACGGACCTTCGGGGAGCGCTTGACGCCCTTCTGCACGCGGTAGGCGACGTACGACAACGCGAGGCAGACGGCGACGTAGATCGAGCCGCCGATGATCGCCGAGGGGATGAGCGGAGAACCGTAGGGCGCCTGGTTCCCGATCTGGTTGATGACGTACAAGAGCTCCTGGTACGTGATGATGAATCCGAGGGCGGTGTCCTTCAGCGCGACGACGAGCTGGGCGATGATGACGGGCATCATGGCGCGCACGGCCTGAGGCAGCAGGATGAACCACATCACGCCCGTCTTGCGGAGCCCGATGGCGTAGCCGGCCTCCTTCTGGCCGCGCGGCAGCGACTCCACGCCGGCGCGGACGACCTCCGCGAGCACCGACCCGTTGTAGGCGATGAGGGCGATGACGACCGCGGCATACGGCGGCATCTTGAGCCCCAGGACGGGGAGGCCGTAGTAGAGCAGCATCATCAGGATGAGGACGGGGACCGCGCGGAGGACCTCGACGACCGCGGTGAGCGGGATGCGCACCCACGCGTGCTCGGAGAGGCGTCCGACACCGAGGAGGAACCCGACGACGAGAGAGCCCACGCCCGCGACGGCGAAAGCCGACAGGGTGCTGAGGAGGCCCTCGCCGAACCGCACCCACACGGTCGAGTAGGTGAAGATGTTCCATTTGGCGGCGGAGAACTGCCCCGTCGCCATCAGGCGCCACACCACCCAGGCCAGGACGGCCGCCACGATGAGCACCGTGGCGATCCCGATGATGCGGTTGCGGGCGACGGCCCGGGGGCCGGGGACGTCGAACAGGACGGAGCTCATCGCGCGATCCTCCACTTGCTCTCGAGCGCTCGCTGCAGCCATCCGAGGAGCAGCACGAGCACGACGAAGACGACCATCACCCAGAGGAGCACGACGAGCTGGTTCTCGCCCTGCTCGCTGAGCGCCGATCGGATGGTGCCCAGGTTCGCGACCGAGAACCCCGCCGCGACGGTGGTGTTCTTGAGGAGCGCGATGAGCACGCTCATGAGGGGCGGGATCACGGAGCGGGCGGCCTGCGGCAGCACGACGTAGCGCATGACCTGCGCGAAGTTCAGCCCGATGGCCCGGGCTGCCTCCGCCTGGCCGACCGGAACCGTGTTGATGCCGGATCGCAGCGTCTCGGCGACGTACGTCGCGGTGTAGATGCCGAGCGCGCAGACGGCCAGCAGCAGCGAGTTCACGCGTTCGCCGACGAGGATCGGCAGGCAGAACGCGAAGAAGAACATCACGAGAGTGAGCGGGGTGTTCCGGATCCAGTTCACGTACACCGCGCCGACGACGCGTGCGATCGGCACGGGCGACACCCGCGCCGCGCCGACGATGAAGCCCAGCACGAGGGCGATCGCACCGCCGCCGAAGAACAGCACGAGCGTCCCCGTGAACGCCTCCTGCCAGAGGTCGGGGTGATCGGTGATGACTCCCACGTCTGCTCCTGTCGATCCGGGAAGGGGGGGTGGACGGGGTGGCCGGCGGATCACCGACGGCCACCCCGACGGGTCATTCGACCGCGTCGACCTCGGGCTGGGTCGCTGTCACGCCCGATGCGCCCAGGTTGTCGTCGAAGATCTGCTGCCAGATCTCGCCGCCGTCGGTGAGCTGCTCGTTGAAGTACTCGGTGAGAGCCGTGTCGTCCTTCGCGATGCCGATGCCGTACCGCTCCTCGCTGAAGGGCTCGCCGACGACCTTGAGGTTGTCGGGATCCTGCGCGGCGTAGCCGATGAGGATCGCCTCGTCGGTCGTGACCGCGTCGACCTGGCCGTTCTTGAGGTCCTCGACGCACTTGGAGTAGGTGTCGTACTCCTTCGTGGGCACGTCGGGGTAGTTGTCCTTGATGTTCTGGATGGGCGTCGACCCGGTCGCCGAGCAGACCGTCGTGTCCGACCCGAGGTCGTCGACGCTGGCGATGTCGCTGTCCGCCGCGACGAGCAGGCCCTGGCCCGTCACGAAGTACGGCCCCGCGAAATTGATCTGCTCCTTGCGGGCATCCGTGATCGAGTAGGTGCCGACGTAGTAGTCGATGTCGCCGTTGACGATGGCCTGCTCGCGGTTCGCGGAGGCGATCGCCTGGAACTCGATCTGGTCCTCGTCGTAGCCGAGGCTGGCGGCCATCCACCGCGCGATGTCGACGTCGAAGCCGGTGCGCTCGTTCGTGACCGGGTCGAGGTAGCCCAGATTCGGCTGGTCCTCCTTGACGCCGACCTTGACGACCCCGTCCTCGGCGATGCGGTCGAACGTCGGGCTGCCGTCGAGCGAGACGTCGGTGGCGACCGTCCACGCCGTGCCCGAGGCGTCGTCGTCTCCGCCGTCGCCGGATGTGCTTCCGGGCGTGCCGCTGTTGCAGGCGGTCAGGGCGAGCAGCGCCGTGGCGGCGATCCCCACGCTCGCGAGGGTCCTGATCTTGCGCATGTGCGTTCCTCTCTCTCGGTTGAGATCGTGACCGGGCCGCACGCCGTTGTGCGACTCCGGAGTCTCGGGTCAGTGCGTGATGAGCTTGGACAGGAAGTCCTTGGCGCGGTCGGAGGTCGGGTTCGTGAAGAACTCCTCCGGCGCCGACTGCTCGACGATCTGGCCGTCCGCCATGAACACGACGCGGTTCGCGGCCTTGCGTGCGAACCCCATCTCGTGGGTGACGACGATCATCGTCATGCCCTCGTGGGCCAGCCCGACCATGACGTCGAGCACCTCGTTGATCATCTCCGGGTCGAGCGCGCTCGTCGGCTCGTCGAACAGCATCACCTTGGGGTGCATGGCGAGCGCACGCGCGATCGCGACGCGCTGCTGCTGCCCGCCCGACAGCTGCGCGGGGAGCTTGTCGGCCTGCGCGCCCACGCCGACGCGGTCGAGCAGGGCACGCGCCTCCTTCTCGGCGTCGGCCTTCTTCATGCCGCGCACCTTGATGGGACCGAGCGTGACGTTCTCGAGGATCGTCAGGTGCGCGAAGAGGTTGAACGACTGGAACACCATGCCGACCTCGGCACGCAGGTTGGCGAGCGCCTTGCCCTCCTTGGGCAGCTCCTTGCCGTCGATCGTGATCGACCCGCTCGTGATCGTCTCGAGGCGGTTGATCGTGCGGCACAGCGTCGACTTGCCGGAGCCGGACGGCCCGATCACGACCACCACCTCGCCCTTGTCGACCGTGAGGTCGACATCCTTCAGCGCGTGGAAGTCTCCGTAGTGCTTCTGCACGTCCTTGACGACGACGAGGGGCTCAGCCATGGGTTCACCCTAGGCGCAGGCTGTGCACATCCTGAACATCGCCGGGCGAGGATTTACAGAGTTGTGACGGGGAGAGCTCCCCAGGTGCTCATTCCGCCTCGCGCTGGGCGAACGCGCTCTCGTACAGGCACACGCTCGCCGCGGTCGCGAGGTTGAGCGACTCGGCACGGCCGAAGATGGGCAGCCGCAGCGCCCGATGGGCGAGGGCGAGCGCGTCGTCGGCGAGCCCGCGCGCCTCGTTGCCGAACAGCCACGCCGTCGGCCGCGCCAGCGATCCGTCGCGTCGTGCGGCGAGCAGGTCGTCGCCCTTCACATCCGCAGCCACCACCTCGAGCCCGGCGCCGCGCGAACGCGCGACGACGTCCGCGAGATCGGCGCCCACGACCACGGGCACGTGGAAGAGCGATCCCGTCGTCGACCGGACGACCTTGGGGTTGTAGGGGTCCACCGTCCGGCCCGTCAGCACGACGGCGTCGGCGCCCACGGCGTCGGCGGCGCGGATGATCGTGCCGAGGTTGCCGGGATCGCGCACCTCCTCGCAGATCGCGACGAGGCGCGGTCGCGCGGAGAAGACGTCCTTCAGGGCGGTCGGGTTCTGCTTCGCGACCGCGACGAAGCCCTGCGGCGTGACGGTGTCCGCCATGGCGGCCAGCACGTCCTCCGTGACGAACTCGATCTCGACGCCCTCGTCGACGAGCGCAGACCGGAGGTCCGCGTGCTTCTCGAGCGCGGTCGGCGTGGCGTACAGCTCCACGATGACGTCGGGCCGGAACGCCACGGCCTCGCGGACCGCCTGCGGGCCCTCGAGCAGGAACAGCCCGGTCTCCTTGCGGGCGACGCGCCTCGCCAGCTTCGCAACGGCCCGCACTCGCGGCGATCGGGGATTCTCCAGCACGCCCTCAAGTCTAGAGACAGCAGAAGAGGGCGCCCCTCAGGGGCGCCCTCTTCGCGAGGCGTGTCAGATCACGCAGCCGACTTCGGCGCGTTCACGTCGCCGGGCAGAGCCTTCTTGGCGACGTCGACGAGGGCCGCGAACGTCGCGGGCTCGTGGACGGCCAGCTCCGCGAGGATGCGGCGGTCGACCTCGACGCCGGCCAGGCCGAGGCCCTGGATGAGGCGGTTGTAGGTGAGGCCGTTCTGGCGGCTCGCGGCGTTGATGCGCTGGATCCACAGGCGGCGGAAGTCGCCCTTGCGCTTGCGACGGTCGCGGTACGCGTAGACGAGGGAGTGGGTGACCTGCTCCTTCGCCTTGCGGTACAGGCGCGAACGCTGACCGCGGTAGCCCGAGGCGCGCTCGAGGATGACGCGACGCTTCTTCTGCGCATTTACTGCGCGCTTGACTCTAGCCATTCTTCATACTTCCTAACGAACGTCCGTCGCGGTTCAGCGACCGAGGAGCTTCTTGACGACCTTGAGGTCGTTGCCCGAGATGACCTGGTCCTGGTTCAGGCGACGGGTGCGGCGGCTCGACTTGTGCTCGAGGTTGTGGCGCATGCCCGCCTGCTGCTTCTTGATCTTGCCGCTGCCGGTGATCTTGAAGCGCTTCTTGCTGCCCGAGTGGGTCTTCTGCTTCGGCATCTTCTTCTTTCCTTGCGTCTGCGCCCGGTGGGCGACGTGATGTGCAACCCGCCGAAGCGGGAAGTTCGGGGGACTACTCCGCCGCGGGCTCCGCGGCGACCGTCTTCGCCTCGCGCTGCGCCTGCTTGGTCGCTGCGCGCGCGGCGTTCTGCTCGGCCTTCGCCTCCGACTTGTTCCGATGCGGGGCGATCACCATCACCATGTTGCGGCCGTCGATCGTGGGGCGCGACTCGACCGACCCGAACTCCGCGACGTCCTCCGCGAACTTCTGCAGCAGGCGCACGCCCTGATCGGGGCGCGACTGCTCACGGCCGCGGAACAGGATCATGGCCTTGACCTTGTCGCCCGCCTGCAGGAAGCCCTCGGCACGCTTGCGCTTGGTGTCGTAGTCGTGCTGGTCGATCTTCAGGCGGAAGCGGACCTCCTTGAGGACCGTGTTCGCCTGATTGCGGCGCGCTTCCTTGGCCTTCTGGGCGGCCTCGTACTTGAACTTCCCGTAGTCCATGATCTTGACCACGGGAGGACGCGAGTTGGGGGCCACCTCGACGAGGTCGAGGTCGGCCTCCTGCGCCAGGCGCAGTGCCACCTCGATACGGACGACGCCGATCTGCTCGCCTGCCGGGCCGACGAGTCGGACCTCTGGCACGCGAATGCGCTCGTTGGTGCGGGGATCGCTGATGCGGAACTCCTTGGGTGCGTGATTCGAGCCACCGTGTCGCGAGGGTCGCGGCGCGGGCGGGAGAAGAGTTCAGCATCCACCCGAGCACGACGATCGACATCGGCTCGACACCCTGATCGACCCGCGCGGACGCGAGCGGAGTGTGCATGACCCGGTAGCCTGGAGCGGCAAGCGCGGGTGGGAACTGAATCCTCTTTCGTCCGGAGCGAACTCCGGAGCCCGCAAAAGTCTACCAGAGAGCGGTCCATGAGCGCCATTCCGTCCGACGAGCCCATCCACGACGCCGACCGCCACGCGCGGTGGGAGGAGCAGGAGCGCGCCGCGGCCGCCACCGAGGCCGTCCGTGACATCGCCGACGTCGCCGCCGTCGAGGTCATCGCGTCGAGCTGCGTCCACCTCATGAGCGCGGCAGCGGTGAAGCTCGGCCTCGCCGACGCGGCGGACGCCGACGAGCTCGTAGACCTCGACGAGGCGCGCAAGCTCATCAACGCGCTCGCGGGCCTCGTCACCGCCGCCGCCCCGGAGATCAGCGACATGCACGCTCGACCCATCCGCGACGGCCTGCGATCGCTGCAGCTGCGCTTCCGAGAGCTGTCGCTCATTCCTGACGCGCCGGGGGCGGGCCCGGGCGAGAAGTACACCGGCCCCGTCATCTGAGGCGTCCGGCCGTCCGAGCCGAGGGCGGCCGCCTCAGCCGCGCTCGAGCGTGACCTGCAGCGAGTCCACGAGCACGGCGATGCGGTCGTCCGCGGCCCAGCGGCGCGCCAGGCGCTGCAGGACCGCGTCGACCTCCGCGCGTTCGAGGCCGTCGACGAGGCGGAGCCGGACGACGAGCTCCGGGCCCCGCAGGCGCGCCTCCGGGTCGCCGGCCTCCACAGCCAGGTCGATCACGGCCAGCTCGCCGCCCACGCTCGCCTGCAGCGCGAGGAACACGTCCGGGCTCTCTGGCGAGGGCTCCCAGGCCTGGTTCTGCGCGATCGCCCAGACGGCGGGCCTGCGCACGACGAACTCCGTGGGGCTCGTCGGGTCGAGCACGATGAGGTCGGTGTCCTCCCCCGCGGCCGCGAGCGCCGCGCGGGGGCCCGCCACGGGGATCGGCCGGGCAGCCGCATCCCACGCCGAGAGAGTCTCGACGCAGCTGAAGAGCGGAAGCACCTTGCGACCGTCCGGCGCGGAGACCGTCACGATCGACAGCTCCTGCGTCTTGTCGACGGCGAGCCCGTGCGCTCCGACGCCCTCGTCGCCCTTCTCCGCGACGAGCGGGACGAGCACGCGCGCGCCGCGCAGCGCGTCGACGACCTCGCGCGCGGACGCGCGACCGGCGCGGAATCCCGTCAGCGCATCCCACAGGGCGGGATCGGCCGAGCCGTCGTCTCCCGCGGCGGGGTTGGGATGGAACCGGCGCCCCTCCCAGGGGACGCCGGCGGAGTCGGAGAGGCCGTCAGTATCCGGCGACATCCAGCGCCTCGGCGAGCGTGAACGCGCCCGAGTAGAGGGCCTTGCCGACGATCGCTCCCTCGACGCCGAGCGGGACGAGGTCGCGCAGCGCGGCGATGTCGTCGAGGCTCGACACGCCGCCCGACGCGACCACCGGCTTCGGCGTGCGCGACGTCATCTCGCGGAGGAGCTCGATGTTCGGCCCGCGCAGCGTGCCGTCCTTCGTCACGTCGGTGACGACGTAGCGGCTGCAGCCCGCCTCCTCGAGGCGCTCGAGCACCTCCCAGAGGTCGCCGCCCTCCTGCGTCCAGCCGCGGGCGGCGAGCGTCGTGCCGCGCACGTCGAGCCCGACGGCGACCGCGTCGCCGTAGCGCCCGATGACGGATGCCGTCCACTCGGGGTTCTCGAGCGCGGCCGTGCCGAGGTTGATGCGCTGCGCGCCGCTCTCGAGGGCGGCCTCGAGCGAGGCGTCGTCGCGGATGCCGCCAGAGAGCTCGACGTTCACGCCGCGCACGTGCTTGATGACCTTCCGCAGGATGCCCGCGTTCGACCCGCGGCCGAACGCCGCGTCCAGATCGACCAGGTGGATCCAGTCCGCACCCTGGCTCTTCCAGTTGTCGGCGGCCTCGAGCGGATCGCCGTAGCTCGTCTCGGAGCCGGCCTCGCCCTGCGTCAGGCGGACGGCCTTGCCGTCGGCGACGTCGACGGCGGGGAGCAGGGTCAGTGCGGGTGTGGACGCGAAATCGTTCATGGCTCCTCGTGCACGCGGGCCTCTCCCGCGGACGCACGAGTCAAGAGACTAGACCGCCCGCGGCCCCTGCTCCAACTCGATGCCGTCACAGCGCGGGAGCGAGGCCGTCCACCCAGTTGCGCAGCAGGCGGATACCCGCCTCCCCCGACTTCTCGGGGTGGAACTGGGTCGCCGACAGCGGGCCGTTCTCGACGGCGGCGAGGAAGGGACCGCCGTGGTGCGCCCACGTCAGGACGGGCTGCGGGAACGGCGCCTGGACGTCGAGCTCCCACTGCTGAGCCGCATAGGAGTGCACGAAGTAGAAGCGCTCGCCCTCGAGCCCGCGGAAGAGCCGCGACCCCTCGCCCGCGTCCACCGTGTTCCAGCCCATGTGGGGCACGACGGGCGCGTCGAGCTGCGCGACGGTCCCCGGCCACTCGCCGAGGCCCTCGGTCTCGACGCCGCGCTCGATGCCGCGCGCGAAGAGCACCTGCATGCCGACGCAGATCCCCAGAACGGGCCGCCCTCCGGCGAGGCGCCGTTCGATGAGCTCTCCTCCGCGGATGGCGTCGAGCTGCTCCATGACGGCCTGGAAGGCGCCCACTCCGGGCACGAGGAGGCCGTCGGCATCGAGCACCGTGGAGCGGTCGCGGGTCAGCGCCACGTCGGCGCCCGCGGCCTCGAGGGCCTTCACGGCCGAGTGGACGTTGCCCGAGCCGTAGTCGAGGACGGCGACCTGCGGACGCGCCGTCACAGCGCGCCCTTCGTCGAGGGGATGCCGTCCACGAGCGGATCGAGCGCCTTGGCCTGCCGGAACGCGCGCGCGAACGCCTTGTACTCGGCCTCGGCGATGTGGTGGGGGTCACGGCCCCCGAGGACGCGCACGTGCACGGTGAGGCCCGCGTTGAACGCGATCGCCTCGAACGTGTGGCGAACGAGCGAGCCCGTGAAGTGGCCGCCGATGAGGTGCTGCTCGAACCCGGCCGGCTCCCCCGTGTGCACGAGGTACGGGCGGCCCGAGATGTCGACGACGGCCTGAGCGAGCGCCTCGTCGAGCGGGACCAGGGCGTCGCCGTATCTCGAGATGCCCGCCTTGTCGCCGAGCGCCTCGCGGATCGCCTGTCCGAGCACGATCGCGGTGTCCTCGACGGTGTGGTGCGCGTCGATGTGGGTGTCGCCCGTCGCCCTGACGGAGAGGTCCGTGAGGGAGTGCTTCGCGAACGCCGTGAGCATGTGGTCGAAGAAGGGCACGCTCGTCTCGATGGTGCTCTTCCCCGTGCCGTCGAGGTCGAGCTCGAGCTCGATGGTCGACTCGCTCGTGGAACGGGTGCGGCGCGCGATTCGGGTCATGCACCGATTCTATCGGCGCGCCTGCGGGCGCTCCCCGCCGTCAGCGGCCGATCTCGGCGAGCGCGTCGAGGAACGCGCTCGTCTCCTCCTCCGTGCCCGCCGTCACCCGGAGGTGACCGGGGATGCCGATGTCGCGGATGAGGACCCCGCGGTCGTAGAGCGCCTGCCACGTGCCGCGGACGTCGTCGACCCCGCCGAACAGGACGAAGTTCGACCAGGTCGGGTAGACCGTGTAGCCGAGCGCCTCGAGCGTGGCGGAGATCCGATCGCGCTGGACGACGATGTCGTCGACCATCGACAGCATGGTGTCGGAGTGGCGGAGCGCAGCCGAGGCCGCGGCCTGCGTGAGCGCGCTCAGGTGGTAGGGCAGCCGGACGAGGCGGAGGGCGTCGACGAGAGCGGGATCGGCGGCGAGGTACCCCACTCGCGCGCCCGCGAACGCGAACGCCTTGCTCATCGTGCGCGAGACGACGAGACGTTCGCGGCCGGGGAGCAGCTGCAGAGCCGACGGCACGTCGCGCGGGGCGAACTCGCGGTACGCCTCGTCGACGATGACGATCCCGCGCGCGGCCTCGTAGACGGCCTCGACGACGTCGTTCTCGAGCGGCGTCCCCGTGGGGTTGTTCGGCGCGCACAGGAAGACGACGTCGGGCCGCGCGTCGGCGACCTGCTCGGCGGCGCTCTCCGGAGTGAGGGTGAAGCCGGCGCCACGCTCGCCCGCCACGAACGTCGAGCCCACGCCGCGTGTCAGCAGCGAGTACATCGAGTAGGTGGGGGCGAAGCCGAACGCCGTGCGACCCGGTCCTCCGAACGCCTGCAGGATGTGCTGGAGCACCTCGTTCGAGCCGTTCGCCGCCCAGATCTGCGCGGGCTCGATCCCGTGGCCGAGGTAGTCCGCGAAGCCCTCGCGGAGCGTCGTGAACTCGCGGTCGGGGTACCGGTTGACATCGCGGAGCGCGAGAGCCACCGAATCGGCGATGTCGTCGGCGACGTCGTCGGGGATCGGGTGCGTGTTCTCGTTGACGTTGAGGGCGACGGGCAACGGCGCCTGGGGAGCGCCGTACGGCTGCTGTCCGCGGAGGTCGTCGCGCAAGGGGAGGTCGTCGAGGGTGGCGGTCACCCCATCCATGCTAGGGCGTGAGCGCCTGGCTCAGTCCGCCGACGCGTAGGCCGCGGGGATGGCGATCTCCGCGCCGGCGTCGACCCCGCCGCCGTCGAGGCGGTTGAGGCGGACGATCGCGTCGACCACGTCGCGCGGGTCGGCGTCGGGGGCGATCTCCTCCGCGATCCCCCACAGCGTGTCGCCCGCGAGCACCGTCACGGTCTCGAACCCGCCCGCAGGCACGCCCGCCTCGCTGGATCCCAGCGCGCCGCCGCCGTTGAGCACGCCGAGACCGATCGCCGTCACCACGGGGGCCGCCGCGAGGGCGGCGACGACGCGCCGACCGCGCGCGGTGAGGCGCAGCCGCGTTCGACGGGCGGGGGCTGTGCGGATGGTGCTCATGTCGGTTCCTTCCTCGGGGCCGCTTCGAACCTGCATCTCGGCCGGGAGACGCAGGCCCGAAGCGATGTTCCGAATGTATCTTCGAGGTGCCGGGCGTGTCAAGAGTTGTCTTCGAAGCGGCCTACGGTCCCGCATGCGACACGCTCGAACAAATCTCCTCGGATCCGTGTCGCATCCGATACCGTCTTCTCAACGGGATCACCACATCACGCACCACCGACATCCGCTCGGGGCAGCGAAGGAGCACGGACATGACGGATGCCCAGACCCGCGGCGAGAAGCCGCGGACGCGCAGGCGCAAGAACCTCAGCGAGAAGCAGCTCGCCATCCTCGAGGTCATCCAGCGGTCCATCCAGGTGAACGGATACCCGCCGAGCATGCGGGAGATCGGGGACGCCGTCGGCCTGAAGTCGCTCTCGAGCGTGACGCACCAGCTCGGGCAGCTGGAGCTGAGCGGCTACCTGCGACGCGACCCGGGCAAGACCCGGGCGATGGAGGTGCTCATCGACCTTCCCGGCTCCGCCGTGGAGAACCCGGCCGACGCCGCCCCCTCCGTCGGCGACGCCGCGCTCGTGCCGCTCGTCGGCCGCATCGCCGCCGGCGTGCCGATCACGGCCGAGCAGCACGTGGAGGAGATCTTCCCGCTCCCCCGCCAGCTCGTCGGCAAGGGCGATCTGTTCATGCTCAAGGTCACGGGCGAGTCGATGATCGACGCGGCCATCTGCGACGGCGACTGGGTCGTCGTGCGCTCGCAGGGGACGGCCGACAACGGCGACATCGTCGCGGCCATGGTGGACGGCGAGGCGACGGTGAAGACCTTCCGCCAGCGCGACGGGCACACCTGGCTGCTGCCGCGCAACTCGGCGTTCGAGCCCATCCTCGGCGACGAGGCCGTCGTGCTCGGCAAGGTCGTCGCCATCCTGCGCGCCGTCTGATCCCGCGGTGCCGCATCGCGCCTGCCCGGCGTCCGGCGGCGCCGGATAGCGTGGACGGCATGACGCAGACGCTCCCCTACGGCTCCTGGCCCTCGCCCCTCGCCGCCGCCGACATCGCGGTGTCGGCGCCCCGCCTGTCGGGCGCGCGCTTCGCGGACGACGACGTCTGGTGGGCCGAGGGAGTGCCCTCCGAGCGCGGACGCACCGCCGTGCGCCGCGCATCGGACGGCGGGATCGTGCTCCCCTCCCCGTGGAGCGCACGGTCGCGCGTGCACGAGTACGGCGGCGGCGCGTGGATCCCCGGTCCGGACGGGACGCTCCTGTTCGTCGAGCAGTCGGATCAGCGCGTGTACGCCCTCGCAGCCGGCGGCGTGCCCGTCGCGCTCACCCCCGCGGACGAGCACGCCGCGTACGGCGACCTCGTGCTCGCCGAGGGGCGGCTGTGGGCCGTCCGCGAGCGCCAGGACGGGCGGCGGGTGACGCGCGACATCGTGACGGTGCCGCTCGACGGCTCCGCGGCGGGGCGGCCCGACCGGATCGTCAGCGTCGTCGCCGGGAGCGACTTCCTCGCCTTCCCCTCCCCGCGCGCCGGCCGCCTCGCCTGGATCGCCTGGGACCATCCCGACATGCCGTGGGACGCCGCGGAGCTGCGCATCGGCGACCTCGGCGCCGACGGCCGGATCGCGCAGTGGCGAACGCTCGCGGGAGGGCGCGTCGATGGCGCGGAGATCTCCGCGCTCCAGCCGGAGTGGGTCTCCGACGACACGCTGCTGTTCTCCGCCGACCCGCCGATCCGCGCCGGCGGCCCCGCCCGCTGGAACCTGCACCGCGCCCGTCTGGATGCGCGGGGCGACGAGGTGGTCGTCGTCCGCTCCGTCGACGCCGACACCGGCGGACCGCTCTGGAACCTCGGCACGCGCTGGTACTCCCCGCTGGCCGACGGACGCATCCTCGCCGTCGAGACGAACGGGCGCGACCGTCTCGTCCTCATCGACGGCGGCACGGTGACCGACCTGGACACCGTGCTGGGAGAGATGCACGTCGAGGACGTCCGCGGTGCCCGCGCCCTGCTGACGGGCGCGGGTCCGCGCACGCCCGGGGGGATCTGGCTGCTCGATCTCGCTCTCGGGACCCTGACCGCTGTGCGGGGCGGGGTGTCCTCCCTCGACCCGGAGTGGTTGCCTGAGGCCAGGGCGGTCGCCTTCGACGGACCGTCCGGCGAGGTGCACGCCTTCCACTATCCGCCCACGAGCCCCGTCGCCGAGGGCCGGGACGACGAGCTGCCGCCCTGCCTCGTGCTCGTCCACGGCGGGCCGACCGCCCATGTGGCCGGATCGCTCTCCCTGGCGATCACGTACTTCACGAGCCGCGGCATCGCGGTGCTCGACGTGAACTACGGCGGCTCGACGGGCTACGGGCGCGCCTACCGCGAGCGGCTCCGCGGCGAATGGGGCGTCGTCGACGTCGACGACGTCGCCGCCGCCGCGCGCGGGCTCGCGGCAGAGGGGCTCGCTGACCCCGCACGGCTCGCCGTCCGCGGCGGGTCGGCGGGGGGATGGACCGTCCTGTGCGCCCTCGCCGGCACCGACGTGTTCGCGGCCGGCATCAGCCGCTACGGCGTCGCCGACCTGCGCCTGCTCGTGGCGGAGACGCACGATTTCGAGGCCAGGTACATCGACGGCCTCGTCGGCCCGCTGCCGGGCGCCGAGCAGCTCTACATCGACCGGTCGCCGCTGTCGCACGCCGAACGGCTGCGCACGCCGCTGCTCATCCTCCAGGGCGCCGACGACCCCGTGGTCCCGCCGTCGCAGTCGGAGGCGCTCCGCGACGCGCTCGCCGAGGGCGGGGTGCCGCACGCCTACCTGCTCTTCCCCGGCGAGTCCCACGGGTTCCGCGGCGCCGACGCGATCGTGCGCGCGTTCGAGGCGGAGGCGGCCTTCCTCGGCGCCGTGCTGGGATTCGACACGCCGGGGGTGCCTCCGCTCCCCCTCTCCGGGATGTCGGAGCCTCCGGCTATCGTCTGACCCGATGGAACTGACCGGCCTCGTCCTCGCCGCCGTCGGCGCCTCCGATCTGGGGCGCCGACTCGTCGCACCGCGCGCGGCGCGCGCCGTGTCCGTGGCCGTCGTCCTCCTCCTCTGCGCGCTCGCCGGCGCGGCGCTCGGCACGGATCCGGCGTCATCCGCGGTGCTGGCGCTCGTCCCCGCCGCGTGCGCCATCGGATGGCTCGCCACCGTGCGCGCCGACCGCGCGCTGCTCGGCTTCGCGCCCGTCGTGGTGCTCGCCGCCGTCGCGGGTGCCGGCCTCGTCTTCCCTCCTGGCACCGTGGCCGCCTCCGTCGGGTCGGCGGGCACGCCCGTCGGGCTCATCGTCCTCGTCGCGGGCGGGGCGCTCTTCCTCCTCGAGTCGGCCAATCTCGTCGTGCGCGCCGCGCTCCGCAGCGAGGACGTCCCCGCCGATGACGAGCCTTCCCCGCCGAGGCGCCTGTTCGCGCGTTCCGACCGCGCGTCCGTCGACGCGCCCGACCCTCGCACGACGCACACGCTGCGCGGCGGACGCATCATCGGGCCGCTCGAGCGCATCGTGCTGGCGGGGCTCGTCCTCGCGCAGGCCTACCCCGTCGTGGCGGCCCTCATCGCCGCCAAGGGGATCGTCCGCTTCCCGGAGATCTCCCGTGACCGGGATCGGGGCACGCAGGCGGAGTACTTCCTCGTCGGCAGCATGGTCAGCTGGGTGCAGGCCCTCGCCGTCGCCGGGCTGATATGGCTCGGCACGCGCTGACGGGTCAGACCGCGTAGGGCGCGAGGTCGGCGGCGAGCCGCGGCGACACCCGCACGTGCACGCGCGTGCCGCCCTCCTCGTGATCCTGGGAGAGGAAGATCCCCGTCTCATGGATGGCCGACAGCAGATCACCGCGTCCGTAGGGAACGAGGGCGCGCACCTCGACGGCGGGAAGAGGCAGCGCCTCCTCCACGACGGCGCGGAGCTCGGCGATCCCCTCCCCCGTGCGGGAGGAGACGAACACCGCGTCCGGCTCGAGACCGCGCAGCACGAGGCGCGCGTCGTCGTCGATGAGATCGGCCTTGTTGAAGACCACGATCTCCCGGATGTCGCGGGCCCCGACATCCGCCATGACGTCGCGGACGGTCGCCAGCTGCCCGGCGGGATCGGGATGGTGGCCGTCGACGACGTGCACGATGACGTCGGCGTCGGCGACCTCCTCGAGCGTCGATCGGAACGCCTCGACGAGCTGATGCGGGAGGTTGCGGACGAAGCCGACGGTGTCGGCGAGCGTGAAGACGCGGCCGTCGGCGGTCTCGGTGCGGCGCACGGTCGCATCGAGCGTCGCGAACAGCGCGTTCTCGACGAGCACGCCCGCGCTCGTCAGCCGGTTGAGCAGCGACGATTTGCCGGCGTTGGTGTAGCCGGCGATGGCGACCGACGGCACCGTGTTTCGCTTGCGCTCGGAGCGCTTGGCGTCGCGCGCGGGGGCGAACTCCCGGATCTGCTTGCGCAGCTGCGCCATCCGCGTGCGGATGCGACGGCGGTCGAGCTCGATCTTCGTCTCTCCGGGGCCGCGCGAGCCCATGCCCGCGCCTCCCGCGCCGACCTGGCCGCCCGCCTGGCGGCTCATCGACTCGCCCCATCCGCGCAGGCGCGGCAGCAGGTACTCGAGCTGCGCGAGCTCGACCTGCGCCTTGCCCTCGCGCGTCTTGGCATGCTGGGCGAAGATGTCGAGGATCACGGCCGTGCGGTCGATGACCTTGACCTTGATGACGTCCTCCAGCGCGCGGCGCTGGCTGGGGGCGAGCTCGGTGTCGGCGATGACGGTGTCGGCGCCGACGGCCGCGACGATGTCCTTGAGTTCGTCGGCCTTGCCGCGCCCGATGTACGTCGCGGGGTCGGGGTGCGGCCTGCGCTGCAGCACGCCGTCGAGGACCGTCGACCCCGCCGTCTCCGCCAGCGCCGACAGCTCGCGGAGCGAGTTCTCGGCATCGGCGAGCGACCCCTGCGCGTAGACGCCCACGAGCACGACGTTCTCGAGGCGCAGCTGGCGGTACTCGACCTCCGTGACGTCCTCGAGCTCCGTCGAGAGCCCCGCGACGCGGCGCAGCGCGTGCCGGGCCTCGAGATCCCACTGCTCGCCGTCGGTCGTCGATCCGTCGGCCGTCGACTCCGCCTGGAGCGCCTGCGCGGCTCCGAAGATGCGGACGCCCGAGCGCGACTCCGCGCGGGAGAGCACGCGATCGACCGGGTCCGTCTGCGGATCGGCCTGCACGTCGGACGGGGTCGTGTCGGTCAAAGGGTGCCTCTCGTCGGGTGCGCCAGCGGTGCGCGGGCGTCGAGCCCTCCAGGATACCCGGTCGGGCGTGTCGCGGGGGCGGCGCCTGCCCCGCCGTCGGGGCTTCGCCTCGAGTCCGCTCCTCGGGTAATCTCGTTCCCCATGGGGGATCACTACTTCAGTGCGAATCCCTCCGCTCCCGAGCAGCTCCGTCGCATCCGCGTGTCCCTGGCGGATCGCGACGTCGAGGTCACCACGGCGGGCGGGGTGTTCAGCCCGGGTCATGTCGACGCGGGCACCGCGGTGCTGCTCGCACACGCCCCGGCTCCCCCGCCGGGAGGGGACTTCCTCGACCTCGGATGCGGCTGGGGGCCGCTCTCCCTCGCGCTCGCGATGCAGTCTCCTCGTGCACGCGTCTGGGCCGTCGACGTCAACGAGCGCGCGCTCGACCTCGTCCGGCGCAACGCCGAGGAGCTCGGGCTGGACAACGTCGTCGCGGCACGGCCGCACGAGGTGCCCGACGACGTCGCCTTCCGGACGCTCTGGTCGAACCCGCCCATCCGCGTCGGGAAGGCCGTGCTCCACGAGCTCATGGAGACGTGGCTCCCCCGCCTCGCCCCCCGCAGCGACGCCTACCTCGTGGTGCAGCGCAACCTCGGGTCGGACTCGCTGCACCGGTGGCTCGAGAGCACCCTGGAACCGGACTTCAGCGTGCACCGCCACGCGACGTCGAAGGGCTTCCGCCTCCTGAAGGTGCGACGGCACGGATCGCCTCCGACGGGGCCCGTCCCGACCGCCTAGGACGTTCGGGCGGCAGGGCGGCGCGCGCCGCGGCGACGACGGCTTCGCGGATGGCGATGAGCGCCGGCGAGCGCAGGTTCCACTGCTGCCAGTGGAGCGGTACGCGGAGTCGGGGCTCCCCGAGCAGCACCAGCAGGCCTGCGTCGAGAGCGGGCTTCGCCTGCAGCGGAGGCAGCATCCCCCATCCGAGCCCGAGGCGGACGGCCGCCGCATAGTCCTCCGACGCCGGCACGTAGTGCCTCGGCGGGAGGGCGGGATCGGCTCCCTGCTCACGCAGCCACGCGGACTGGATGTCGTCCGCCCGGTCGAAGTCGATCGCGGGCGCCTGCTCGAGGGAGCGCGCGGTGACGCCGTCCGGCATCCACCGCGCGACGAAGGCGGGCGTCGCCACGGCGTCGTAGAAGGTGTCTCCGAGCGGCGTCACCGTGCAACCCGCGATCGGCTCGCTCTGCGACGTCACGGCGGCCATGACCGTCCCCGCTTCGAGAAGCGCCGCCGTGCGGTCCTCGTCCTCGCGGTGCAGCTCGAAGGTCACGTCGTGCGTGCGGCTGACGGGCTCGAGCGCCGGCAGCAGCCACGTCGCGAGCGAGTCGGCGTTCACCGCGATGGGAACGCTGAGCCGACCCGGGCCGTCGAGTCCCAGGGCGATCGCCGCGTCGTGCGCGAGCAGCCCGTACTGCCGGGCCATCCGGACGACCACGGCGCCCGACTCCGTCGCGCGCGCGGGCTTCGAGCGGACGATGAGCACGCGCCCGAGCTGGCCCTCGAGCGTGCGGAGGCGCTGACTCACCGCCGACGGCGTGATGCGCAGCGTCCGCGCGGCGCCGTCGAGGCTGCCGGCGTCGACGATGGCGGCGACGGTCTCCGCGAGTTCGGGGGCGATCTTCATTAGCTCAGCTTACGCAGGGTGAGAATCAGAAGATCTGCTTTCCCGAATCGACGTGACCGGCGTAGCGTCGCCTGCTGTGATCACCGCTCTCCTCGCCGGCCTCGGACTCTGCCTCTCGCTCATCATCGCCCCCGGCGCGCAGAACGTGTTCCTCCTCAAGATGGGCATCCGGCGCGAGCACGCGATCGCCCTCGCGGTGACGTGCTTCGCGAGCGACATCCTGCTCATCGGCGCGGGCGTGGCGGGGTTCGGCGTGGTCGTCGAGCACCTGCCGTGGCTCTTCCAGGCCGTCAAGTGGGCGGGGGTCGTCTTCCTCGCCGGCTACGCCCTGTCCGCGGGGTGGCGCGCCGTCCGGCCGCGCGGTTCCGCGATCGAGGTCGCGGCGGATGCGCCGGCACCCGCTGCGAGGGAGACGGCGACGGGCGGCGGCACCGCGACGGCCGTGATCGCGCGCCCCGTCACGACGACGCGGACCCTCCTGCCGGCCATCCTGTCGTGCCTCGCGATCACGTGGCTCAATCCGCACACCTACCTCGACACCGTGCTGCTGCTGGGATCGATCTCCGCGAGCTACGGAGACGCGCGCTGGATGTTCGGACTCGGCGCGGTGCTCGGCAGCGCCCTGTGGTTCGCCTTCCTCACGGCGCTCGCGCGCGTCGCGGCGCGCTGGCTGCGGTCGCCCCGCTCGTGGCGGATCCTCGACGGATCCATCGCCGTCGTCATGCTCGCACTCGCGGCGAGCCTCGCGCTCGCCTGACGTCAGGCGAGCGCGACAGACCCCGAGAAGACGAGGGTCGCCGGTCCGGAGAGCGCGACGTGCTCGCCTTCCTCCGTGGGGAGCATGCGCACGCCGAGCGTGCCTCCCGGGACCTCGACGCGCCAGATGTCGGGCGCGCCGGCTCCGGCCCAGTCGCGCACGGCGAGAGCGGCCGCCGCGGTGCCCGTTCCGCACGAGAGCGTCTCACCCACGCCGCGTTCGAAGACGCGCATGCGGAGCCGTCCGATCCCGTCGTGGACGCCCTGGGGGACGACGAACTCGATGTTCGCGCCGTGCGGCGGGACGGGGTCGATGAGGGGCTGGACCGTGAGGTCGAGCCCGTCGAGCTCCTCCTCCGATGCGAGCGCCACGACGATGTGGGGATTTCCCACATCGATGCCGAGGCCGGGTCGGGCGACGGGCAGCCCCTTCGCCCGGACCAGCGGGTCGCCCGGCTCCGCACGCCAGCGCCCGAGATCGACCTGGAAGCCGTTCTCGCTGCGGATGATGTCCTTCACCCCGGCTCGCGTTCCGATCGGCAGGGTGCTCCCGGGCGGCAGGTCTGCGAGGCCGGTCTCCAGCAGGTAGCGCGCGAACACGCGCGTGCCGTTGCCGCACATCTCGGCACGGGAGCCGTCGGCGTTGCGGTAGTCCATGAACCACTCGGCGCCGGGCTCCTCGGCGAGAGCCGCCGCTCCCTCCGGGAGGTGTGCCGAGCGGACGACGCGCAGCAGCCCGTCGGCGCCGATGCCGAACCGCCTGTCGCAGAGCGCCGCGACCTGCTCGTCCGCGAGGTCGAGCTCGCCATCGGGGTCGGCGACGATGACGAAGTCGTTGCCCGTGCCGTGCCCCTTGGTGAACTGGATCTCCGCCATGGCCCCAGTCTAGGGGCGCGGCCCCGGCGCCGGTCCGCGGCCCAGAGGAGGACGGACGGTCGGAGTAGGCCGGACGGTCAGAGCAGGCCGGACAGGTCGGGAGCCTCCGCGTCCAGCCAGGTGACGCCCTCGTAGCGACGGAACCACGAGACCTGCCGGCGGGCGTACCGGCGCGTCAGCGCCTGCGTCTCGGCCACGGCCTCATCCCGCGACTTCTCGCCGGAGAGCTGCGCGAGGGCCTGCGCGTAGCCGATGGCGCGGCTCGCCGTGACCCCGCGCTCGAGGCCGCGCTCGCGCAGCGCCGCCGTCTCGTCGAGCATGCCGTCGGCCCACATCCGCTCGACGCGCGCGTCGAGGCGGGCGACGAGCGCAGCACGGTCGAGGGCGAGCCCGATGATCGTCGCCGCCCGCCAGTGCACCGGCGCCTCGGGCAGGGCCGCACCGTGGGTCGACTCCCCTTGGGCCAGCACCTCGAGAGCGCGCACCAGTCGTCGTGCGTTGCGCGGGTCGACGCGCGCCGCGGCCTCGGGGTCCGCGCGGCGCAGCCGGTCGTGGAGCACACCGGGTCCGAGCGCGTCGAGCTCCGCCTCGAGGCGCGCACGCAGGGCGGGGTCGCGCGGCGGGAAGCGGAAGTCGAACAGCACGCTCGAGACGTAGAGGCCCGAGCCGCCGACGAGCACGGCATCGCGTCCGCGCGCGAGGACGGCGTCGATCGCCGCGCGCGCCTCGCTCTGGTAGCGCGCGACCGCCGCTTCCTCCGTCACGTCGAGGACGTCGAGGAGATGGTGCGGGACGCCGCGGCGCTCGGCGATGCCGAGCTTCGCCGTTCCGATGTCCATGCCTCGATAGAGCTGCATGGCGTCGGCATTGACGATCTCGGCCCCTCCGACCGCGTCCGCGATCGCGAGCGACAGGTCGCTCTTGCCCGTTCCCGTGGCGCCGACGACGGCCCACAGACGCGGTGGGCGCGCCGCGATCACACGCCGACGCGGATGGTCGGAAGACCCAGTCGCACCGCACCGGGAACAGCGCCCGGGGCCGGGACCGCACACGACTCCGCCTGCGAGCGGTCCCACGCGTCGCCGGCGCGCGTGCGACGGATCCGCAGCGGAGCACCGTCGGCGCTGTCGGCCAGGAGGTGGAACGGAGCGGCGTGCGTCACCTCGACCGTCACGACGTCGCCCGGGCGCGGGCGCGGGGACCCGGCCGGGAGTTCGAAGTGCACGAGGCGGTTGTCCTCCGCGCGCCCCGTCAGACGGTGCGTCTCGGCGTCCTTCTTCCCCTCGCCGGTCGACACGAGCACCTCGAGCGACCGCCCCAGCTGCTTCCGGTTCTCCTCGAGCGAGATCCGCTCCTGGAGGGCGATGAGACGGTTGTACCGCTCCTGCACGACCTCCTTCGGCACCTGATCGGGCATGGTGGCGGCCGGCGTCCCCTCGCGGATGGAGTACTGGAACGTGAAGGCGTTGGCGAACCGCGCCTCCTCGACGACGCGCAGGGTGTCCTCGAAGTCGGCGTCGGTCTCTCCGGGGAAGCCGACGATGATGTCGGTCGAGATCGCCGCGTCCGGCATGCGCTCTCGGACGCGGTCGAGGATGCCGAGGAACTTCGCGCTGCGATAGGAGCGTCGCATGCGCTTGAGGACGTCGTCGCTGCCCGACTGCAGCGGCATGTGCAGCTGCGGCATGACGGCCGGCGTCTCCGCCATGGCGGCGATGACGTCGTCCGTGAAGGCTGCGGGGTGCGGGCTCGTGAAGCGGATGCGCTCGAGCCCGTCGATCTCGCCTGCCGCGCGGAGCAGCTTGCCGAAGGCCTCGCGGTCGCCGAACTCGACGCCGTAGGTGTTGACGTTCTGCCCCAGCAGGGTGACCTCGATCGCACCGTCCTCGACGAGGAGGCGGATCTCGCTGAGGATGTCCCCGGGCCGGCGGTCCTTCTCCTTGCCGCGGAGGCTCGGGACGATGCAGAACGTGCAGGTGTTGTTGCATCCGACGGAGATCGACACCCACCCCGAGTAGGTCGAGTCGCGCTTCGTGGGGAGCGTCGAGGGGAAGACCTCGAGCGCCTCGAGGATCTCGAGCTCCGCCTCGCCGTTGTGGCGCGAGCGCTCGAGCAGCTCGGGAAGGGAGCCCATGTTGTGCGTGCCGAAGACGACGTCGACCCAGGGCGCCTTGTCGAGGACGGCCTGCTGGTCCATCTGCGCGAGGCATCCGCCCACGGCGATCTGCATGCCGTCGTGGACGTCCTTGCGCGACTTCAGGTGCCCGAGGGTGCCGTAGAGCTTGCCCGACGCGTTCTCGCGCACGGCGCACGTGTTGATGACGACGAGGTCGGCGTCCTCCCCCGGCGCGGCCTTGACGTATCCCGCGCTCTCGAGCGAGCCCGACAGCCGCTCAGAGTCGTGCACGTTCATCTGGCACCCGAAGGTGCGGACCTCGTACGAACGGGCGCGGCCGTCGGCGTCGAAGGCGGCCTCGGAGGGCGCGATGAGGGTCGGGGCGCTGGATGGCATAGTCATGACCCCGTCATTCTACGTTCCGGCGGCGCGAGCGCATCGGGCATCCGCTCAGCGGAACCGGACGCCGCCGCCCCCGCGCCGCGCCTCGTCGAGGGCGGTGCGCGCCGCCGTCATCGCGAGCCCGCCGCCGAACCCTCGACGGGCCAGCTGCCCGACGAGCCGGCGCACGGCGGTGTCGTCGTCGAAGCGCACGAGCGAGGCCGCCTTGCCGCGCGCGAACTCGAGCGCACGCTCCCTGTCGTCGTCGGGAAGACCCTCGAGGGCCGCATCGACCGTGTCGCGCGCGATCCCGCGAGACGCGAGCGCCTGCGCGATCGCCCTGCGCCCCTGGTTCTTCCGCGAGACGCCGATGTGCACGAGCTGTTCTGCGAGGGCGGCGTCGTCGAGTGCGCCGATCCGGCTGAGGCGCTGGACGACGTCTTCGACCGCCTCCTCGGCGACGCCCTCCCTGCGCAGGCGGGATCGCGCCTCGCTCTCCGACAGCGATCGTGAGCGGAGCGCCTTCACGAGGCGCTCTTCGGCCGCCGCGGCGACGTCCGTCGGGACCTCGCCGTCGCGGCCGGCCGCACCCTCCGAATCGTCGCCTCCCTCCGGCAGCTCGACGAACCGCACGCCGTCACGGACGGTCGTCGTCACGGCCGGCGCCGGGGCGAGGCGGCGCTCGCCGGAACCGAGATCGCGCCAGGTCGTGTGCCAGCCCTCGCCGTCGGGTGCTGGCGACGCCCCGCCGTCGCCCGCATCTCCGTCCGAGACCGGACGGCCGGCCGCGGGATGCCCGCCCGCTGCGGTGTCCCGGTCGTGCACGGCCGGTGTCCGCCGCGTCGGATGGGCCGCCTGGCTCCCGCCGAACAGCGGGATGACGGGAGCCAGGCCTTCGCCGTGATCGTCGCTCATCGAGCGGCGCCGATCACGCCGATCGGCGGACCGGCTCGACGGCCGGTGCGCCCTCCGCCTGCGCAGCGGGACGCGGGCCGATACCGAGCTTGTCCTTGATCTTGCCCTCGATCTCGAGCGCGACATCCGCATTCTGGATGAGGAAGTTGCGGGCGTTCTCCTTGCCCTGACCGAGCTGGTCACCGTCGTACGTGTACCACGAGCCCGACTTCTTCACGATGCCGTGCTCGACGCCGAAGTCGATGAGGCTGCCCTCGCGCGAGATGCCGACGCCGTAGAGGATGTCGAACTCCGCCTGCTTGAACGGCGGCGCCATCTTGTTCTTGACGACCTTGACCCTGGTGCGGTTGCCGACGGCCTCCGCGCCGTCCTTGAGCGTCTCGATGCGCCGGATGTCGAGACGGACGGAGGCATAGAACTTCAGCGCCTTGCCGCCAGCGGTGGTCTCGGGCGAGCCGAAGAACACGCCGATCTTCTCGCGCAGCTGGTTGATGAAGATGGCCGTCGTCTTCGTCTGGTTGAGCCCGCCGGTGATCTTGCGGAGCGCCTGCGACATGAGGCGCGCCTGCAGGCCGACGTGAGAGTCGCCCATCTCCCCCTCGATCTCGGCGCGGGGCACGAGCGCGGCGACGGAGTCGATGACGACGAGGTCGATCGCCCCGGAGCGGATGAGCATGTCGGCGATCTCGAGGGCCTGCTCACCCGTGTCGGGCTGAGAGACGAGGAGCTGGTCGATGTCGACGCCCAGCTTCTGCGCGTAGTCGGGGTCGAGCGCGTGCTCCGCATCGATGAATGCCGCGATGCCGCCCGCGCGCTGCGTGTTCGCGATCGCGTGGAGGGTGAGCGTCGTCTTTCCCGAGGACTCCGGGCCGTAGATCTCGACGATGCGGCCTCGGGGGATGCCGCCGACGCCGAGCGCGACGTCGAGGGCGATCGAGCCCGTCGGGATCACCTCCACGGGCGCCCGCTCGTCGCTGCCCAGTCGCATGACCGAGCCCTTGCCGAACTGCTTGTCGATCTGCGCGAGGGCCGACTCCAGGGCCTTCTCGCGGTCTGCTGCTGCGGGCATGTGCCGCTCCTTCTCCACTCGTGTTCCGCCGCCTGTAGGCTGCCGCGCACCCGAGGGTGCTGCGGCAAGGCGCGTGGCTCATCCGCCGCATCCCACGCTAGGAGGGACCACCGACATCGTCGGAGGCGAACCCATCCCGGGGAGAGACGAGGCCGGAGAACCGCGTTGTGGACGAGACTACGCGCGCCTCGAACGGATTTTCGACGACACGCCGTTCGGAGATGCGGGAGGATCGAACGTCAGCGCCGCGGAGCGAGAGTGCCGACGCCGTATCGCCGCTCGGCAGGCACGTCCATCTCGGCGCACAGCGACGCCCAGATCTCGCCCGGGGCGACGCCGGCGTCCAGGGCCTCGCGCGCCGTCCTCCCGATTCCCGGGAGCACGAGGTCCGAGACGAGAGAGGACGCGCTGCCGCCGAACTCGGCGTCGACGGCGCGCAGGAACTCGCTGCGGCGCATCCGATTCAGCGCAGCGACAGCTCGGGCTCGACCTCGGCGATGAGCTCGTCGGGGACGACATCGGGGAAGGCGGAGGGGACCTCGATGCCCTCGAGCACGGCGATCCGATCGCCCACCGTGCGGTAGATCGTGGAGATGGGCACGTCGAGCGCGTCGGCGACCGAGGCGAGGATCTCGCTCGACGCCTCCTTCTGCCCGCGCTCGACCTCGCTGAGGTACCCGAGCGCCACACTCGCCTTGCTCGCGACCTGACGGAGGGTCTGGCCCTTCTGCTGACGGAAGCTGCGCAGCACGTCGCCGATCTCTTGACGAACCAGGATCATGATCTCCCCTCCCCACTCCGAGCCGATTGCCGGGTGCACCAGAGTACAACACCGGTGAGACCAATCTAATCCCCACAGCCTGGGGGTGGACGCGGAACACCCCTGGAATCACCCGATCGCGGTCAGGCGAGCTCGGCGACGGCGAGATCGAGCGCGGCGAGCACCGCCTGCGCCCGGATCGACGTGCGGTCGCCGTCGAAGACATGGGAGGCGACGGAGACGCTCTCAGGCGTCGAGACCGCCACGTGCACCGTTCCCACGGGCTGGCCGTCGGGCGAGGCCGGACCGGCGATGCCCGTCGTCGAGATCCCGACGAGCGCGTCCTCGTCCGCCAGGGCGAGGACGCGGCGGATCCCCGACGCCATCTGCCGGGCGACGTCGGGATGGACGGCGCCGTGCTCCTCGAGGAGCGCCGCGTCGACGCCGAGCACGGTCCGCTTGACGGCGGTGTCGTACGCCACGACTCCGCCCCGCATCCACTGCGACGACCCGGGGATCTCGACGATCGCCGAGGCGAGCAGACCGCCGGTGAGCGACTCCGCCGTGCCGATCGACCATCTGCGCGCGGCGAGCCGGCGGAGCAGCTCCTGCGCCACAGCGGAGGTCATGGTGCCGCCCGGCGCGCGTTCCTGCTCGGTCACGCCTTCTCGCTCCGCGCACCGCGCACCTGCGCGATCACGTAGTCGACGCCGCTCGCCACCGTCAGGACGAGGACGATCCACATGAGCACGGCCGTGACGACCTCGAAGACCGGCACTCCCACGAGCAGCCAGATCGGCAGGAGCGCCCAGGACAGGGCCACGCCCTGGAACGCCGTCTTGATCTTGCCCATCCAGGCGGCGGCCACGACATGCTGCTTCGCCACCGCGAAGCGGTGAACCGTGATCCCCCACTCGCGGACGAGGATGATGACGACCATCCACCACGCCATCTCGCCGAGCACGGCGAGGCCGACGAACGCGGCGCCCGTCAGCAGCTTGTCGGCGATGGGATCCCACAGCTTGCCGAAGTCGCTCACGATGTCGAACCGCCGGGCGAGGTACCCGTCGACCCAGTCGGTGGAGATCGCCACGACGAAGAGCACGGCGGCGGTCCACCTCAAGGGGAGCGACTGATCCCCCAGATGCCCCGCCACGAGCAGGAGGACGAGGAAGAGGATCGCGAGCGGGATGCGCGCGACCGTGATCGCGTTGGGGAGCTGCCGGGGGATGCCCATGGTGCCAGTCTGTCAGCCGGCCGTCAGTAGCGCGGCTCGTCGCGACCGGTGAGAGTCCAGGCGTCTTCGGACTCCGACTCGTCGACCTCCTCGCGACCGGCGAACTGCGCCTCGATGGGATCGTCGGCGTAGCGGTCGTCCGCCGACGGGTCGTCGATCCGGGGAGCCGGCGCCTCGTCGTCGGCGTCCGCCGACGTGGGTGCGGAGCCGGCCGGGGGCTCGTCGCCCCGCAGCTTCGCGAGGACCCCCGGCAGCTGCTCCGGCGTCACGAGCACGTCGCGCGCCTTGGAGCCCTCCGAGGGACCGACGATCTCACGCGACTCGAGCAGGTCCATGAGACGCCCCGCCTTGGCGAAGCCCACGCGCAGCTTCCGCTGCAGCATCGAGGTCGACCCGAACTGGCTCGTCACGATGAGCTCCGCCGCGGCGAGGAGGAGCTCGAGGTCGTCGCCGATGTCCTCGTCGACCTCCTTCTTCTTCGGCTCCATCGCGTCGGCCACATCCGAGCGGTACTCGGGACGAGCCTGCCCTGTGACGTGCGCGACGACCTTCTCGATCTCGTCCTCGGTGACCCACGCGCCCTGCACGCGCAGCGGCTTCGACGAGCCCATCGGGGAGAACAGCGCGTCGCCCTGTCCGATCAGCTTGTCGGCGCCGCCCTCGTCGAGGATCACGCGGCTGTCGGTGACGCTCGTCACCGCGAACGCGAGCCGCGACGGCACGTTGGCCTTGATGAGACCCGTCACGACGTTGACGGACGGACGCTGCGTCGCGAGCACGAGGTGGATGCCGGCGGCACGAGCGAGCTGCGTGATGCGCACGATCGAGTCCTCGACGTCGCGAGGGGCGACCATCATGAGGTCGGCGAGCTCGTCGACCACGACGAGCAGGTACGGGTAGGGCTTGAGCACCCGTTCGCTGCCCACGGGGAGGTCGACCTCCCCGCGCGCGAGCGCGGCGTTGAAGTCGTCGACATGGCGGAACCCGAACGACGCGAGGTCGTCGTACCGCATGTCCATCTCCTTCACGACCCACTGCAGCGCCTCCGCCGCCTTCTTCGGGCTCGTGATGATGGGGGTGATGAGGTGCGGGACGCCCGCGTAGTTCGTCAGCTCCACGCGCTTCGGGTCGACGAGCACCATGCGCACCTCGCTGGGCTTCGCGCGCATGAGGATGCTCGTGATCATCGAGTTGATGAAGCTCGACTTCCCCGATCCGGTCGAGCCCGCGACGAGGAGGTGCGGCATCTTCGCGAGGTTCGCCACGACGAACCCGCCGCCCACGTCCTTGCCGACGCCCACCGTGAGCGGATGGCCCGACTTCTGCGCCGCGGCGGAGCGCAGGACGTCGCCGAGCGCGACCGTCTCGCGGTCGGTGTTCGGGATCTCGATGCCGATGGCGCTCTTGCCGGGGATGGGCGCCAGGATGCGCACGTCGTTCGAGGCGACGGCGTAGGAGATGTTGCTCTGCAGCTGCGTGATGCGCTCGACGCGCACGCCGGGCGCGAGCTCGATCTCGTACTGCGTGACCGTCGGCCCGCGCGAGAACCCGGTCACCTTCGCGTCGACCTTGAACTCGGCGAGGACGCGCGTCAGCTGCTCGACGATGCGGTCGTTCGCCTCGCTGCGCGCGACCGACGGCGGTCCGGACGACAGAGCGGCGGGCGACGGCAGCACGTAGGGGATCGCCGGCGGCTGAGGGCCGCGGCCTCCCGGGCCCTCCGTGCCGAAGCCCGTGAAGCCGGGCAGCTCCTCCTCGGCGTCGTCGAGGTCGTCGCCGTCGCCCACGAGGCCCGTGCGCGCCTCGTCCGCGCGGAGGCCGGCGACCACCGCGTCGCTCAGCACCTCGGTGACCGCGTCGTGGGCCGCCGGCTGCTCGGCCGTGACGATGGCCTGCTCGTAGCCGCGGTCGCCCTGCTCGGTGAGCAGCTCGGTGAGGTCCTGCGGCTCCGACACGACGTCGGGATCCTCTTCGCGGCCGGACTTGTTGCGCCGCCACCACGGCAGCGACGCCGCGTCCTCGTCGCCCTCGGCGTCGCCGAGCACCTCGGTCGGGGCGGTCTCCCCCTTCGCCGCCTTGCGCTCGGCCTTCTGCTCCGGCGTCAGGCGCTCGGCGTCGAACATCCAGACGTAGAGGTCGCCGAGACGCTGGACGATGCGGTTCGGGGGCGTCTTCGTGATGATGAGCACGCTCAGCACGGCGAGCAGGGACAGGACGATGTAGGCGCCGACCTCGGTGATGAGGAACGCCATCGCCTCCGCGATGAGCCAGCCGAAGAGACCGCCCGCCTCGCTCAGCGCCGGCATCCCCTGGACGGGCTTCGGGCGTCCTCCCGCGACGTGGAGGAAACCCGCGATCGTGACGACGAGCATCCCGAATCCGATGCCCAGGCGGCCGTTGTCGTTCACCGACGACGGATGGCGGAACAGCCAGCCCGCGAGGATGAGCAGGAGGACGGGGAACACGAACGCCGTCCGCCCGATCAGCCCGCCGAAGGTGAACGCGCTGATGTTCGACGCGACGTCGTCGCCGATGAGGAACCACTCGACGACGGCCCCCGCCACGGCGAGGAGCACGAGCAGCAGCGGGAAGCCGTCGCGACGCTGGTCCTTCTCGAGGGCCTCGGGTCCGAACGCGCGGAACAGTCCCCCGACGGCTCGCGCCAGGCCGTTCCAGGCGCGCACGGGGAGCGCGTCGCGATCGGCCTCGTCGGCGTAGCGCTTCGGGGCGGGGTCCGCCGCCTTCTTGCGCGAGCGCGGGGACACCGCGGCCTCCTCCTTGGAGGTCGCGCGGCTGCTCCGGGATCCCGGAGTCTTGGGCGCGGCGGACGTACGTGGCATTGCTCCACGGTACGTCGTGCCTCCGACATCCGCCGGGAGCGACCCGGGGCCGAGGCGGATTCCCCGCCCCGGCCCCGGTCACGATCCGGTCTCGAGCCGGCTCGTGCGCGTCACGCCTCGATGACGAGGGGGACGATCATCGGGCGGCGGCGGAGCGACTGGTTCACCCAGCGGCCGATCGTCCGGCGCACCGTCTGCGACAGCGCATGGTTGTCGCGCACGCCCTTCTGGGCCGCCTCCTCCAGGGCCGCGACGATCTTGGGCTTGACCTTGTCGAAGACGCGGTCGTCCTCCGCGATGCCGCGCGCATGGATCTCGGGGCCCGTGATGATCTTGCCCGTCTGCGAGTCCACGACGATAATGACCGAGACGAAGCCCTCCTCGCCCAGCGTGCGGCGGTCCTTGAGGTCGGCGTCGGTGATGGCGCCCACACTCGACCCGTCGACGTACACGAAGCCGAGGTCGAGCTGGCCGGCCACGCGGGCGACGCCGTCCTTGAGATCGATGATCGTCCCGTTCGAGCCGATGATGGTGCGCTCGGCGGGGATGCCGGTGTCCTGGGCGAGCTTGGCGCTCGCCATCAGGTGCCGGTACTCGCCGTGGACGGGGAGCACGTTGCGCGGCTTGAGGATGTTGTAGCAGTAGAGCAGCTCGCCCGCCGCGGCGTGACCGGAGACGTGCACCTTGGCGTTCGCCTTGTGCACGACGTTGGCGCCGAGCTTGGTGAGGCCGTCGATGACGCGGTACACGGCGTTCTCGTTGCCGGGGATGAGGCTCGAGGCGAGGATCACCGTGTCGCCGGGACCCGGCTCGATCTCGTGATCGAGGTTGGCCATCCGGCTCAGGACGGCCATCGGCTCGCCCTGCGACCCCGTCGACATGTAGACGATCTTGCTGTCCGGGATGTCGCGCGCCTTCTTGTAGTCGACGAGCACGCCGTCCGGCACGTTGAGGTAGCCGAGGTCGGCGGCGATCGTCATGTTGCGCACCATCGATCGCCCGAGGAGCGCCACGCGACGGCCGTTCGCGGCGGCGGCGTCGAGCACCTGCTGAACGCGGTGCACGTGGCTCGAGAAGCTCGCCACGATGACGCGGCCCGTCGTCTTCGAGATGACCTGGTCGAGCACGGGGCCGATCTGGCGCTCCTGCGGCGTGAAGCCGGGGACGTCGGCGTTCGTCGAGTCGGGGAGGAACAGGTCGATGCCCTCCTCGCCCAGGCGGGCGAAGGCCCGCAGGTCGGTGAGGCGGCCGTCGAGCGGCAGCTGGTCCATCTTGAAGTCGCCCGTGTGCAGCACGAGGCCGGCCCCCGTCCGCACCGCGACGGCGAGCGCGTCGGGGATGGAGTGGTTGACCGCGACGAACTCCATCTCGAACGCGCCGGTCTCCCACGTCTCGCCCTCTTGCACGACGTGCGAGACGGGCGTGATGCGGTGCTCCTTGAGCTTCGCCGCGACGAGCGCCAGAGTGAGCGCCGAGCCGAAGAGCGGGATGTCGGGCCGCAGCCTGAGGAGGTACGGCACGGCGCCGATGTGGTCCTCGTGCCCGTGCGTCAGCACGAGGCCCGCGATGTCGTCGAGCCGGCCCTTGAGCGGCTCCATGTCGGGGAGGATGAGGTCGACGCCCGGCTGGTGCTCCTCGGGGAAGAGCACGCCGCAGTCGACGATGAGGATCTCGCCGTCGTACTCGTACGTCGTCATGTTGCGCCCGACCTCGCCGAGTCCGCCCAGGGGCGTGACACGCAGGGTTCCTGGTGCGAGGTCGGCAGGTTCGGAGACCGGTGTGGACATGGTCCGCCTTCCGGGATGCCCCACGGCATCCGGTTCGTCGTATTCGGTGTTGTCGCGACGACCGGTGCCGCCGCGGAAGCGTCAGCGCGTCGTGCCGGCGATCTTCGGCAGCGCCCCGCCCGCCGCCGCGTTGCGGTCGGGGCGGAAGTTGGAGAAGTCGACGCCGTCGACGTCCTTCACGAGGGCGAGCTCGTCCTCGATGATCGCGGCCTCCCAATCCTCCGGCCCCACGAGGGGAAGGCGGACGCGGGGGCTGGAGATGCGGCCGAGGCCGTGCAGGACGTACTTGGCCGCGACGGTGCCGGGCACATGCGTCATGACGGCGCGCACGAGCGGCTCGAGCTTCTTGTGCTGCGCGGTCGCGGCGGCGAGGTCGCCGCGGTTGACGGCGTCCACGATGGTCCGGTACGGGCCGGAGACGATGTTGGCCGTCACGCCGATGAGGCCCGTGGCGCCGATCGCGAGCGACGGCAGCACGTTGGCGTCGTCGCCGGAGAAGTACAGCAGATCGGTCTGGTTGAGCACGCGGCTCACCTCGCTCAGGTCGCCCTTGGCGTCCTTCACGGCGAGGATGTTCGGGTGCTTGGCGAGGCGCAGGATCGTCTCGTACTTGAGCGGGATGCCCGTGCGGCCGGGGATGTCGTACATGATGACCGGCAGATCGGTCGAGTCGGCGATGAGCCGGAAGTGCGTGAGCACGCCGGCCTGCGTCGGCTTGTTGTAGTACGGCGTGACGATCATGATGCCGTCGGCGCCGGCCTTCTCGCTCTTCTGGTAGAGGTCGATGGCGTGGGCGGTCTCGTTCGACCCGCCGCCCGTGATGATCTTCGCGCGACCTGCGGCGACGTCCTTGCCGACCTCGACGAGGCGGAGCTTCTCGGGGTCCGTGAGCGTCGACGTCTCGCCCGTCGTGCCGGTCACGACGATGCCGTCCGCACCCTGCTGGATGCACGCGTCGATGTGCTTCTCGACGCCGGGCCAGTCGACCTCGCCGTCGGCCGTCATCGGGGTGACGAGCGCGACGAGAACCTGTCCGAACGGGTTGCCCTGGTGCGTCATGGCATCAAGGTTATCGTCTCGCGGCGCCGCTCCTCCGCAGGGTGGCCGTCAGAGCGGGCGACGGTACACGAGGAAGCGGTACCTGGTGCCCGTGCGGCTCTCCAGCCACGCGCTCCGATCGGCGGGCTCGGAGCGCACCACCTCCCACGTCTCGTCGATGTCCGGCGCGTACGCGTCGCCCTCGGCGTCGACGTCGACCTCGGTGACCCAGAGCTCGTCGGCGATGTCCATCGCCTGCGCGTAGATCTCGGCGCCGCCGATGATCCACACCTCGTCGTCGCTCCGCTCGGCGGCGTGCACGGCCTCCTCGAGGGAGTGGACGACCTCGGCGCCGTCGGCCTGGAACGCGGCGTCGCGCGTGACGACGATGTTGGTGCGGTCGGGCAGCGGTCGGAAGCGCTCGGGGAACGACAGCCATGTCTTCCGGCCCATCACGACGGGCAGCCCCGTGGTGGCGCGCCGGAAGTAGGCCATGTCCTCGGGGAGCTGCCACAGCATGCCGCCGTCGGCGCCGATGGCTCCCGTCCGCGACTGCGCCCAGATCGAGCGGATGGTCACGGCTCAGACCGCCACGGCGGCGCGGATGGCCGGATGATGGCGGTAGTCGTCCACGACGAAATCGTCGTACTCGTAGTCGAAGATGCTCTCGGGCGTGCGGGCGAAGCGGAGCGCGGGGTACGGGTACGGGTCGCGCGCGAGCTGCTCCGCGACCTGCTCGCGGTGGTTGTCGTAGATGTGGCAGTCGCCTCCCGTCCAGACGAAGTCACCGGGCTCGAGGCCCGTCTGCTGCGCGACCATGAGGGTGAGCAGGGCGTAGGAGGCGATGTTGAACGGCACCCCGAGGAAGAGGTCGGCGCTGCGCTGGTAGAGCTGGCAGCTGAGCCGCCCGTCGGCGACGTAGAACTGGAAGAGCGCGTGGCACGGCGGAAGCGCCATGTCGTCGACCTCCGCCGGGTTCCATGCCGTGACGATGTGGCGGCGGCTGTCGGGATTCGCCTTCAGCTGCGCGACGACCTTCGCGATCTGGTCGATGCTCTCGCCCGTCGGCGTCGGCCACGAGCGCCACTGCACCCCGTACACGGGACCGAGCTCACCGTCGTCGTCGGCCCACTCGTCCCAGATCGAGACGCCGTGCTCCTGCAGCCAGCGCACGTTCGACGACCCGCGCAGGAACCACAGCAGCTCGTACGCGACCGACTTGAAGTGCACGCGCTTCGTCGTGATGAGAGGGAACCCCGCGCTCAGGTCGTACCGGAGCTGACGGCCGAAGACGCTCGTCGTGCCCGTCCCCGTGCGGTCGTCCTTGTGCGTGCCGTTCGCGAGCACGTCGCGCAGGAGATCTTCGTAGGGGGTCGGGATGGCGCCGCTCATGCCCTCAAGGCTAGCCCGGATGGCGCCGCGCCGGCTCGGTCCGTGGGCGTCGCCCCGCCGACGTCCGCTCAGGCCGCCCGCTCGCGGCCGACGACGCCGGCGCGCTGCAGGAGGAGGTAGATCTGGCAGCCGAGGCAGAACCCGAACGCGGCGTTGAGGAAGGCCGCCACGAAGGCGGCTGCCGCCGCGATGGGCAGCGCCCAGGGCACCCCTGCGAGGTGCAGCACGAGCCCGATGCCCGTGACGAGAAGGCCGACGCCCTGTGCGAATCGCGGAGGGCGTGGGTCCTCGAGCTCGCTCGGCGGTGCGAGACGGGGCGGACGACGGCGCGGAACAGCGCGCCCCAGGGCGCCGTGCGCGGTGAGAGCACGCTCCACAGGAAGAGCAGCGCGACGACGAGCACCGCGAGGAAACCGGGATCGGCCGCACGCTCGGCGACGGACGCGCGCGTGAGCACGGAGAGGTCGCCCAGCGTGAACTGCGCGTTCGCGAGCGGCTGATACGCGAACCATCCGAACGACGCGCTCACGGTGCCCGTCGCGTTGCCGATGAACGCGAGGAACGTCGCGACGAGCAGGAGCGCGCTCGTGATGGCGGCCGCGAAGCGCGGTCCGCGCGGATCGATTCCGGCGGGAGCGTCAGACATGCGTGATCCCCTCGAGGGCGTCGAGCTCGCGCGCGACGGTATGGCGGGCGGGGGCGCCCGCGATGCGGGCGCGGGGGACGCCGTGCGCGTCGAGCACGAGCGTCGTGGGCGTCTGGAGCACCCGGAACCGCTGGGCGATGTCGGGCCGGTGCGTGAGGTCCACGTCGACGTGGACGACGCCCTCCCGCTCCCCCGCGACCTCGGAGAGGAGACGGCGCACGGCAGGGCAGCGCGCGCACAGCTCCGTGCTGAACTGCACGAGCGTCGCGCGCCCGCCGAACGCGTCCCCCGGGAGGGCCAGCGCCGACGGCTCGACGGCGCCCGCGTGCACGGCGCGGGCGCGGCCATCCCGCCGGCGCAGCACGATGCCCGCGATCGTCGCCGCGACGACGATCGCGGCGAGCACGAGCAGCGCGGCGATCGGGGACATCGCCTCCACGGTAGGCCCGTGCGGGGCGCCCGGGGCCGAGGTGGCGGAATATGACATGGCGGCGGCACGCGCAAGCCGTTCCCCGGCGCGAGCCGCGCGGATAGGCTGGCCGCGACCATCCGCCCCCGACCCGGAGGACCGACATGACCGTCACGAGCGAAGCCAGCACCGCGTGGAGCGGAACCCTCTTCGAGGGATCGGGGACCGTCTCCTTCTCCTCGGGGATCGGCGCGTTCCCCGTGAACTGGAAGGCCCGCAGCGAGGGCTCGGACAGCACCACGACCCCGGAGGAGCTCATCGCGGCCGCGCATTCGTCGTGCTTCAGCATGGCGCTCTCGAACGCGCTGGCCGAGAACGGCACCCCGCCCGAGCGCATCGACACGACCGCGTCGGTGACCTTCAAGCCCGGCACGGGCATCACGGGCAGCCACCTCAACGTCGACGCCGTCGTCCCCGGGCTCGACGCGGAGCGATTCCAGGAGATCGCGGAGGGGGCCAAGGCGGGCTGCCCCGTGTCACAGGCCCTCGCGGGCATCGAGATCTCCCTCGAAGCCACGCTCTCCTGACCGCGATGACCGCCGAGCCGCTCGCCCGGGTCGTCGTCGCGGGGTCGTCCGGGCTCATCGGCCGCGCTCTCGTCGATGCGCTCCGGGCCGACGGCACGGCCGTCACGCGCCTCGTGCGCCGCACGCCCACCGCGCCCGACGAGGTCAGATGGCTCGACGCGCCGAGCCTCGACCCGGCCGTGCTCGACGGCGCTGACGCCGTCGTCAACCTCTGCGGCGCGAGCGTCGGACGCCTGCCGTGGACCGCGGGCTACCGCCGCGAGCTCGCCGCGTCGCGGCTGACGCCCACGCGCGTGCTCGCGCGCGCGGTGTCGCACCTCGACCGGCCGCCCCTCCTCGTGTCGGCGAGCGCGTCGGGCTACTACGGCTCCGCGCCGGGGCGGTCCCTCGACGAGTGCTCCGCGCCGGGTGACGGGTTCCTCGCACGGCTCTGCGTCGACTGGGAGGAGGCGGCACGCGAGGCCGGCGACCGGGTCGCCCTGCTCCGCACGGCGCCCCTCGTCCATCCCGCCGCCCTCTTGAAGCCGCTCGTGCCCCTCACGAGGGCCGGCGTCGCGGGTCCGCTGGGGTCGGGGCGCCAGATCTGGGCGTGGATCTCACTCGAGGACGAGGTGCGCGCCATCCGGCACGTGCTCGCCCACCGTCTCACCGGACCCGTGAACCTCGCCGGCCCCTCCGCCACCAGCGCATCCGAGCTCGTCTGCGCGCTCGCGCGGCGCCTCGGACGTCCGTTCCTCGTGCCGGCTCCGGCGTGGGCGCTGCGCGCGCTGCTCGGGCGCGACTTCGCCGACGCGATGCTGCTCGCCGACGCCGACGTCGCACCGAGCGCCCTGCGGGCGAGCGGGTTCTCGTTCGTGCACGACACCGTCGAGGCCGCGATCGCCGCGGCGGTGCCGGCGCGCTGAGCCGACCCCAGGCAGGCGGTCGGGCTCAGACGGCCTCTGCGCGTTCGCGGCGGATGGCCTCGCGCACGGCGGAGCGGGCGCGCTTCGTGTCGCCCGCTGCCGAGTAGGCCAGGCTGAGGCGGTACCACGCGCGCCAGTCGGCCTCGTCCGCCTCGACCTGGGCGCGGTACACGGGGAAGAGCGCGTCGCCGTCGGCGCGCGTCGGGCGGCCGCTCGGCGACGTCTCGACGGCCTCGGTCGGCAGGCCCCCCTCGCTCTCGAGCCGGCGCGCGAGACGCTCGGCTCGCCATCCGAACCACAGCTCGCGACCGAGCGCCCAGAGCGCGATGAGCGGGAGGACGATCATGGCCGCGCCCATGACGACGAGCACGGGCTCGCCCTCGCCGACGCCCGCGACGAGCGCGGCCACGGCGCGCTGGCCGACGACGAGGATGTAGAGGAGGAGGAGCGCGGCCATCACGGCCACGCCCACGCGGAGCCTCACGCGCCCGTCGCCCGCGCCGCCTGGCCGCCGGGCGTCGAGCCGTCGTCGACAGGCGCCGACACGGAGGTGCGGGGCACGCCGATGCCGATGTCGATGAAGCTCTCGAGGCCCACGACGACGCCCGTCGCGGCGAGCGCGGCCGGCACCGCGATGCGGATGCCCGGCGCGTACGCGGCCGCCGGCTCGACCGTGTCGTGCACGACCGTGAGCGACTCCCCGGGGCCTGAGAGGACGACCTCCTGCCGCGCGATGACGCCGGGGCGCCGGAGGGAGTGGACGGGCACGCTCGCGACCTGCTGCCCTCGCGCCCGCTGGTCCGCGAAGGGCGCCTCCACGGGCGTGCGGCGGGAGGCGGCGACGAGCTCGGCGGTGCGGACGGCCGTACCGCTCGGCGAGTCGATCTTCGTGTCGCGGTGCGCCTCGATGATCTCCGCGAACGGGAAGAAGGGCGCCGCTGCGGCGGCGAGCGCCGTGCCCAGCACCGAGCCGAGCGAGAAGTTCGGGATGAAGACCGCGGCCGTCCCCGCCTCGGCGACGACGGGGCGGATGAGCGCGATGCGCTCCGCCGACCATCCGCTCGTTCCGACGAGGACGTTGAGCCCGCGTGCCGCGGCCGCCCGCACCACGTCGATGCTCGCCGCCGGAGTCGAGGCGTCGACGACGAGGTCGGCGCCGTCGAGCTCGGACAGGTCGCTGCGCGAGCCGAGCACGGCCGCGACCTCGAAGCCCTCCATGTCGTCGACGACCTCGCGGATGATGCCTCCGAGCTTGCCGGTACCGCCGACGAGGGCCACGCGTGTCGTCATGCTCCCATCCTAGGCCGGCCCGCGATTCGGACCGGCGGGACGGATGTCGTCCCCCGCGGCCGACACGCGCACACCCGCCCCAGCCATCCGAATCCCGGGACAGGGGCACCGCGACCACCGCGGCGGCTCAGACCGGAGGGGTCTCCGGGAGGCCGGTGCGGAGCTCGAACGGCAGGTGCGCGAGATCGTTGTGCGAGATGAGGTTCCAGGGCCGGCCCTGCTTCTGCGCGATGATCGTGAGCCCGCAGTTCGCCTGGTTGAGGGTCATCCACCGCCAGTCGGGGGCGCCGAGCACCTCCCGCACGAACCACGCGATGACGAAGTTGTGCGTGATGATCAGCTCGTGCACGTCGCCGTTCTTGCGGACGAGGAACTCCGTCATGGCGTCGGCCATCTGCGCGCGGCCCGCCTCGATCTCCTCGTCGGTGATGGCGCCGAAGAACGGCTCGAACACCGCGGGGGTCTCATCCGTCATCCCCGTCGGCACGCAGTCGAACAGGAGAGCGTGCGGCTGGGGGTCGACAGCGGGCATGCGCTCCGCGACGATGCGCGCCGTCTCCGCAGCCCGGGCGAGGGGCGAGTGCCAGACGGCGTCGAACGGCACACCGGAGAGCCGGTCGGCGAGCAGCGACGCCTGGCGCTCGCCGCGCGGCGAGAGCGGACCGTCCTCGAGCCCATGCTCAGCATGCTGGTGCTCGCCGTGGCGGACGAGGTAGATGTAGTGCGTCATCCGACCCCCTCTTCGACCGCACCGTGGCCCGCATGGCGCGGGCCTCATCCACCCTATGTCACCCCCGCGGGCCGCCCGCCGCCCGTTACGCCGAACGCGGAATCCGGCTCAGTCGACGGCCCTCGCGAGGTCGGCGCGGTGCGCGCGCCCGAGCCGCACGCCGACGCCCCGTACGAGCTCGTCGACGTGCGACGCCGTGAACGCGTTCACGATCGGCGCGACGACGCCGTGCTGCGCCAGCAGCCACGCGACGGCGACGGCGGCGTGCGGAAGCTCCAGCTCCCCCGCCACGACGTCGAGCGCCTTGAGGGCCCTCGCCCCGCGCCGGTTCATGAGCTTCGACAGCTGCGCGGCGCGCACGGAGTGCCCGATGCCGAGCCGGCTGCGGTGCATCCCCGACAGGAACCCGTGCTCGAGCGCGTGCGACGGCGTCACGGCGAGTCCCTGCGCACCCGCGACGAACCGCATGTCCCCCTCGTACTCGTCGCGGCGCATGAGGTTGTAGGGGACGTCGACCGCCTCGATGCGGGGGTATCCGGCCGAGCTCAGGATGCGCGCCTCGACGAGCTGCTCGGGGGTGAGCCCGTAGGCTCCGATCGCGCGGACCTTGCCCTTCTCGACGAGCCATTCGGCCGTCGCGAGCGCGTCTTCGAGCGAGCCGAGCGGAAAGCTCGAGGCATCCAGGTAGAGCAGGTCGATGCGATCGCTCGCGAGCCGTTCCAGCGACGCCTCGACGGCTCGGACGAGGTTGACCGATCCGAGCCCGGGGTTGTCGGGATGGGCACCGACGCGCACGGCGAACACGATGTCGTCGCGGACGCCGCGAGACGCCGCCCACTGGCCGAGGATGAACTCGCTCCGGCCGGCGCCGAACCGATCGGAGGTGTGGAGCGCGTTGCCGCCGAGCTCCGCGTAGCGGTCGAGCACGGCGAACGCGGCGGCCCGGTCGATGTTCCACCCGAACTCGGCGCCGCCGAGCATGAGCGGGAAGACCGAGAGGTCGGAGCCCCCGACCGCGGCGCGCACCCCGGCCCCGACCCCCGGCCCCTGCGTCGGCAGAGGCGCGGACGGGTGCGCCCCGACCGTCTGGATCGCCTGGGTGGCGACGTCGAGGTGGGCGCGCGCGTCGGAGGGGCCGTGCGCCCCGACCCGCTCATGCGGCGACCCAGGTTCCATGTCGCTCCTCGTGGGGTGCGACGGAGCCGCCCATCCCCTCCCCCATTGAAGCGGATGGCCGCGGCGGACCCGGCCGGCACGCCATAACGCTTTCATCACACCGGGTGCACGAAGGGCCGGTCGCGCATGCGC